>NZ_AQHJ01000028.1:0-300000 GCF_014925405.1 Pseudoalteromonas ulvae UL12 | reverse complement strand
TGACGTCTGTGCATGAGTTCGCAGTCTGATATTTTTAACCTTTTCTTTGTTTCGGCACTTGTCAGCCATTGGCCACTTTTATTGTTTTGCATTTAAAATCAATATGGTAGTATCTTTTTCGGTTTATTACTTTAAACCAAATTATCAAATGTTTCATTAAAATAAATAATAAGAAGTTGCAATGGAAGCGCAGAATTCAAAGCCTTTAACAAAATCAACCTATTGTAAAAAACGATCTCAGCTATCAATCAGTACAGCGTTGTTTAACCGGTAAATAAGTAGAATAAAAAATGAAATGGATTTTATCTTTTAGCCTGTTTTGGCTGCTGTGTTCTTTTTCAGCTTTGGCTGAATATTCCACAGCTCGTTGTGAGTCAATTAAAAACGAGCGTGAGCAAATTCGTGCTAAGCAGCGCCAAGGTTATAGTGCGTTTGAAGGTGAGCGGTTACGAAAACGAGACGACTATTTGTTTATCGAGTTGTCGCGGTATTGCTCGGGTCAGCGTGTTGATGGTACATCAAGTCAGGCACGTACTTTTAGTTATAACCAGCGCCAACGGGAGTTGGCTTTGCAAGCGCAAAAAGAATGGGAAATCTTAAGCCAAAAATTTCCAGATATGTCGGCCAATAATGCTTTGTATGAAGGCAGTAAAGGCGATGCGTGGCTGAGCTTTTTGGTGATCCCTGCAAAATGCAGAGTTAAAAATATTAGTTATGCTGACTTTGTGTGGTGCAGCGAAGATAAAAAACAACAAAAAACCAACTTTGAAACCTTTTGGGCAGTGAACAGTGGCGCACTTGGTTTTCCGCCGATCCCAGTTAATCCACTAAATGTGGTTGCCAGCGGCCCGCAAGTGGGCCATGGGCAAGTGTTATTGCAAACACCGACAGTTTCAGAGCCCAGCCCTTGGTCTGGGTGGCTCAATTTACCGCCTAAACAATCTTTAGCGCTTCTTTGGCGCTCTGTTGTTGAGTTTGCGTTGTTATATGGCTGGTTGATTTTGTTGTGTTTAGTTACTGTGGTAATGGCTTTGTTGCTTAAAGCGCGTCGTAGTAAATTGGCTTGCAGTAATGTTGTGCCATTTCAACTTAAACCTGCCGATACAAGTGCAATGCCTGTCGGCATGAATGATCATCAAGTCGCTCAGCAAGTAGGTCATCAAGCCACAGATCAACTGTCAGGCATACCACCCGCAGCGCAAGTTGACACTCAACTTGCTATGAACTGCCCGTTTTGTTTAGAAAAAGTGGTCGAGCAGGTTGATGCTGTTAAGCGCACTAAAACACTCACTTGTAGCGATGCACCGATTTGTCGTTTTCAAAAAACCGAAATATTGGGGTAAACAGGGGAGGCCATGTGTTGTTGTGGTGGGATTTAAGGCTTAGCTGTTGCTAAGCCTATTTGCAGTAATGCTGTTTGATTACTGTTTTAATGAAACACGGACAATGTAGTTATTGCCGCTTGGGTTGGAGACTTCGTATGAAATCACTTCTTCATTGGCAAATGTAAAATGGTGTTTGCCTACAGCGGGGATATCTAAATGAATGTCACCAATATCAATATTATCGTCAGCGATGACAAAACTGATATCTGCACCACAGCCGCGCGGTGCGATAAATACGGATGAATTGCCCATTGCGAGTGTTTCAGAACAATCTGGTTTGATAATGTCACCAATGTTGATCCCTGCAAAGGTTGCATCATCATTTACTTTTGATACGCCAGTGATTTTAAAGTTGTAGCTGGTTGAATTTAAAATTTGTAACGAAGCTGAAATAGCCATAATTATATTCCTTCAAAATAGATGCGCTTCATGCGCTGATTTGTTCCTCTTTTAGCTCCATTTGCTAACGAATTGAAGCTTAAGTGACCTCATCCAAAGTGTTATTACACAATATTACAAAGTAGGTACGGCTGGGTGTTTTACTGTTTGAATTCAGTTGCTAAGTGGGTAAAAATATTTCAAAACACACGGCCGACAACCAAAATATTACACTTAGCAGAGTATGTGCGTTAGGTGGTGCAATGCACTAATACTGAGTCGGTTACGACGCTTGTTCAGTGGGCATAAAAAAAGCACTTAATCCATTTTGGTTAAGTGCTTTTTTATTCTCGTGTATGCGTTTTTACAAATGGCATAGGCTGAGCCTTATATGATGTGTTTATCTTGTTTGCATTCAAATCCTTTGCTGTCGACGTATTCAATCTGCTCTTTGCTTTTACACGCTGTATTGGCCATTTCTTGGTGGTGAGCTAAGTTGTAGCCTTCGGCGAGGGTGCCAAGCACAATAAACGCAAAGGTTACCGCCATTAATGTGTTCACTTTCATTTTGCTCATCCTTAAGCTGTTTGTTGTAATTTATCATCAATGATAATCGCAGCGGCAATTGAAGTGCCTAAAATTAACGCGCTGATCATGCCTGCGACCACTAAACCACCTACGATTAAACCTGTTAATGCGGTAACAATGGTGATATCTAATTTTGATGTGTTCATACTGGTTAATCCCTTGTGTTGTTGATGTTTGATGCGGCGTTTGCCGTGTCGTTGGGGTAACAATAGGTCACATCTGTAGTTTGGTTTTTGTTTAAGTGATGAGTGGTGAATCGCGGTGTTTAAGGGCAAATACAGAGGAAGAGCAGAGCTAGCCATTTGCGGCTAACCCTGTGGTTAAATTTAAGATTGCGAGCCAACTTGGTTGTAAAATTGTTGAGCTTGGTTATACAGTTTTTCTGCGTGTTCTCGTTGTACTTTTGCAGAGCCTTTTAAACTGTGAATAGTTGGTTTAATTGAACTTAAATACCCACCCACAATCGATTGCATGTCGGGCCACACACGAATGCGCTGTTGTTTAGTTAAGTTACTGGCCATCATATCTTGTCTGACCGATTCAAGGTGTTCGAGCATTAAGCTATCAAATTCATCCACCATATTGATTAAATCAGTGAGGCGGCTTTGGTGTGCAAAATAGTAGTCGTCTTGTGTGAGGTTAAAGCGCAGGTTCGGATCCAATACCCACAGCGGGGCTGAGAGTTCGAGTAGTTGTAAGTTACGAATAAACAACTGATTAAGTGCTGTGTCGTAAAGCGTCACGATGGTTTGTAATGTTGTGTGTTCTGAATATTGCTCAAACTGGGTTTTGACTCGTTTTATATCGGCTAAGGTTTTTTGTTGTTGCTCGTGAGATTGCGCAGGGTGCTGCACTTGACTCATTAAATTATAATGGTTAATCATCACATTATGTAAGTTCGCCGTATAACTGGAGATATGTTTGGCTTCTATTTGCGCGGTTTCGTCTTGGTCGCTGCAAGCCACTAAACACAATAAAGCAGTGGCCATTAAAAGGGATCTGAACATGGGGTTCCTTGTTTGTTATTTTTGCGCCATTGTACCGAAAAAAACAGCGCCATGGCTAATAGCTGGTAATAAAAAGAAGTTAGGTAGTAATAAAAAGAAGTGACAGCCTGATTAGGTTGAAATAAAAAAGCACTTAACCTGAGAGGGTTAGTGCTTTTTTATTTTATTTAAGAATATGGATACGTTCAATTAGTTAAATTCAATTAGTGAATGTTGATCTATCCGTTTAGTTAGTTGTCGCTGTAATAATCGGTAATATTTTTTACCTGAAATGTGTACTAACTTTTCAGTTCACTAAATAGGTACTAAATATAGGTTGGCTCAGTGATTAAATTTTCGCAGTTGGTATCAGCAATTCAAAACTCGGTAGAGGAAGCCGCTTTTTCTGTTTCTCAAGAAAACTTCAAAACGTTACTTAGTTATTTCCATACAGAAAAACGTGTCAACGCCTCCGAATCCAACGAACCAACCATGCATGAACAACCTTTGACGCCAGATGACTTTGAAGCGTTGGTTCCTAAATCTGTGTGTATTCAATTTCCTAAAGACGATAATTCGACCCACGATGTCCATGTGCCATTAATTGCATTGACACCGATTAATAATATCCAGCTATCTGAGATGGAAATCGATATTGATATGGAAATTATGGAGAAAGACGGCGATATCTTAATTGGATTCCCTAGCCATAAAAAATCTCTTTTTGGTTCGAGTAGTGCTCACCAGAGTGCCAATAATGCTCGAGTTAAAATCAAAATTGCGCCTGGCGGCAAGCCTACGGGTGTAACCACAATAATTGAAGGTTACGAAAAAGTGCTTCGTGCTCAAGTACCTAACTAACAATTATTAATCTATACCATACCAGCAAAGAGGAATTTATGTATGGCACAACAACTCTTATCGATGGCTCAGCAATTTTCGGGCTTACCTATGGGCGCGCTAATTGGTGGCCCTTTGATGTCGGCTGCACAAGCTAATTCGCAAATGGCGATGACACAAGTCGAATTTTTAATGACCACGTGTTTTAACGAAATAGACGATCCGACCACTCATCAAAAAGCGTTTCATCCGGTGATGATCAGTATGATTTTAAAACGGGGGGTGATTACACCGGCGACGCCCGAGATTCCGGCGATACCGGGTGATAATACGGTCACGCCTCCCATCCCCGATACTCCAGCTGTTGATGCGCAACCTACAAAAATTGAAGAAGTCAGTACAGTATTTGAATTACCTTTGCTGACCATAGTGCCACTTAATTCGCTAGCGGTAGACAGTGTCGATATCACCTTTGATATGGAAGTGAAGTCGAGCTCAAGTCAAAACAACAGTAGTGAAACAGCGAGTAGTACGCATGCTGGCGGAAAATTCACCGGCAGTGGGGGTTTTGGTCCGTTTAAAGTGAGTATTTCGGGCAGTGTTTCGCACGATTCATCAAGTAGTACCAAGCAAGATAGCCATTATAGTTCGAGTAATTCGGCAAAATATCATGTTGCAGTGCATGCAGGGCAACTGCCTTTACCAAAAGGTGTCACCACGATTATTGATGCGTATGCTAAAAATGTGTCGCCAATTATGGTGCCTCCTGGTACGTCAACAAATCAACCGAGCTAATTTTTAGTTCATCATAAGAAGGAAAAGAGATGATTACATCTATCGCTTGCCCGGCTTGCCAAGTAGGGACTATTCCGATTGATGCACGGCTTTTAGCGGCTGGGCAGTCTTTTTCGTGTGGGACGTGTTTTGCTGTCATTGGTGTTGCTGAAAAAAGCAAAGACGTGTTGGCTAATGGCGTGAATGAGTTTTCGAACTTAAAAAATAAACTCGATGGCATGAAAACAAAAGAGTCGAGTGTCAGTGGGGCATAAATAGAGCATTAGCGCATGCTAAACATTAAAAAAGCACTTAACCTGTGAGGGTAAGTGCTTTTTAATTCACGTTTATACGTGTTAATCATTGGCATAGACAGAGCCTTTTTAATGGTTGGATTTGCTGAGTTGTTAAATTGCGAACCTCCTTTAGCTAAAACTTAACGATTAACGAGTAGCTAATACCACCATGCCACCAACGATTGTTCCAACAACCAGTGCGCTTGCCATACCAGAGATAACTAAACCGCCAATGACTAATGCTGTTAAAGATGTTGCTAGTGTGATGTCTAAAGTTGAAGTGTTCATAATATTGTCCTTTTTACAGTTTAAGTGAGTTGTTTAACGTGGCTGTTTGCCGTGTCGTTGAGGTAACAATAGGCCAGATTATTCGGTGTGTTTTAGCTTAAGTGATGAGAGGTTAATCGCGATGATTAAAGGGCAATATTGGGGATGTTATTTTAAGAGCATCTATTAAGCGCTCATCGTTAAGTGCTCATCAAAACAAGGTTTTAGTGGCCGTTTTTATTACATGTTATTACAAGCTGTACTCCGACTCTGTTATTTTTCTACTTGTAAAGTTATTTAAATTCAATTGATTAATGGTTGGGTTGAGTGAGGTTTTGATGTTTTACGTCTATTTCATTATCAGTCATAAAAAATTAAACCGTCTGTTTCTATTTAGTGAACTACACTTCGAATGACATTAATTTGTACCTGTATTGGCGCTGAAATTACATGTGCCAAGCAACCAGTTAATCACGCAAGGAGAAGACGATGAATTTAGCTATCCATCCATCAGTGGGAGTCGCCCGATTAGGTAATAGCGAGCAGCTTACAAACAACGAAAGCAGTGAATGCTTAAGCCCAGAGACGATAGGGGGCTTACCTCTTGAGCCAGAGACTCTTTTACCTGTTACGTACTTTAAAGACAAAGCAGGTCGCATTAAGCGCCAAGGCCAAGTGTTTAAAGTGTTTGATGGTGAATCAGAAATCACATTAGAGAATGAGCAAATTGCCTCTATGGTGTGGACAGTACATTTAGCCAATAAAAAAGCAGCGTGGTATCAATACAATGAGTTGCAAGGTAACTTGCTTTATGGCCCACAAAACAGTTATCAAGCCCGAAATGTCCCCCTTAGAAATGCAGACGAACCAGATCGCCAAAGTTTAATTATAGATCCCGGCCCGCGCACTATTTCTGGAGCCAATGCGACACCGATTGATTTTGACCGAAACTCAGTACCAAGTGACTACCCGCATGCGTCTTTTCCATCAGATCAACCTAAGTATGGTTCGGCTATTAAAACTTTAGGGACTTTAAAAACGGACGATAAAGGTCGGTTAATTGTGTTTGGTGGCTACGGTCATGCAGGGGGCGATGAAGCACTCACCAGTTATGGGGGCTCAGACACATGGCACGATGATACCGCAGATGGCCCTGTGTACTGCGAAGTAACCTACAAAGACGGCAGCACAAAAACACTTAAAGCGTGGGTGGTGGTTGGCTCGCCTGATTTTGCGCCAGAAATTGTCAATATTTCGAGCTTAGATGACACGTTTTTTGATATCGGGGTGCGGTATAAAAATTTAGTCCCTGATTTATATGCCAATGGTCACTTTAATTTTGATTATATTGCCAATTACAAGCGCGATATCTTGCCGATTATTGAACGCATTAGTAATTATCAGTGGGTTGCAAACGTGCAATCTATGAGTGGCTTTTTTAGTTATCAATTTAATTTTGCTGATAATTCAGAGGCTAATCGTGCTAAACGCCAAGCGTATTTTGATTATTTTAGAAAACCCGATCCAAAAATAGGGGCTGTAGAAAAACCACAAGAAACACTTTTTAGCCATGCTAATGGCGGCGAATTACCTATGATGCCGATGAACTCAGGCAGTAATTCTGTTAGTAACACTACGGTCGAAAAATTTATGGCCCTTGATGAGACGCAATTATTTTTACTGGGTCAATGGGCGTTAGGTCGATTTGAAGATACGCCAGAGCCGGCCGAATTTGCCGTGCACCCACTTGATAAAGCCAGTGTAGGTAACTGTGTGGGTTTACCTATGTGCCCAGGCATTGAAGTGACGTGGAGTTTACAAAACCCAAATTTATATGAATCTGCGTATGTTATTGCCCATGATGGTGGACTGAATGGGTATAACCAAAGTGGTTTGACACCTAGTCGAGACGAATGTGAAGGGGGAGGTTGCCAACCGGGTGATTTAACCAAGCGCATGGCGTGCCCTTGGCAGGCAGACTTTTTCCAATGCACTGTGCAGTCTGTTAATTTCACTGAGCCTTCAATTAACAAAGCGACATTGAAAACAGAACAAAGAACGCAAACCACGCAAACATGGCAACTGAGCCTTGCTAAAGGCGAGAGTGAATCGACCGAGGTCAAAGCCAATTTAAATACTCCAACCACTCAAGTGGAAAACGGAGATCAAAGTTCGTTAAATGAAGAAACACTGCAACTTGGTTCGATAGAGCAGGTGACACTCACTAATACGACTTCAAAACCTCAGCCGCTTACGCCAACTTATTATAGTTATTGGTGGCCACCGCAAAGCCCTTGGGATGTGTTAACGGGTGAAACCACTCAATTGGGTCAGGCGCAAAATAATCTCAGTGCTGGGCAGCAAGTTAATTATCAACGGGGCATTAATAGCTTTACGCAAATGGTTGAGCATTGGTCGGCATTGGCGTTTATTAAAAATAAAAACGCGCAAAATGAGGGCTTTCCTTATTTTACTGAGCAAGAGCGCAATAACGAGCTGTTTGAATACAAAGAAGTCACCACAAGTCAGTTGACGGGCAACCCCAGTGACGATGGTACCTCGGTACCTGTGTTTTTTATCAATGACAATCGACACGTGATTGAGCAAAAAAGCGAAAAAGGCAAACTGATGGTTCAGTACTTTTCTGAGCGGGCATTCTCGCCGATTAAAGTGTGCTCAGAAGGGCTAGGTTTACCCCGCTCTGGTTCAACGGTAAGGCGTTAATAATGGAACAACATGAAGTCGATGTACTGATTGTTGGGGCTGGCCCTGCGGGGGCCGCCTGCGGCTTATCTTTACGAAATCATGCCAATAAAGAAGTATTGATCATCGATAACAGTGACTTGCAACATACTCGCGTCGGTGAGCATGTGACCGCCAGCATTTTTGAGTTTATGGATTACTTAAATGTGGCTGATATTAATCAGCAAAGTGAATTCATCAGCGAAAATTATGGCACAACCAGTTATTGGGGCAGCCAATCCGCCAATGAACACAGCAGTTTGTTCACTGCGGCAGGTGAGACATATCAATTACAACGTCTCGAATTTGATACCAAGCTGTTGTATAACTTTGTAGAAGCTGGTGGCCATGTATTACTTGATTGCGCAGATATTAAATTTGAGCAACAGCCCGATAATCATTGGGTAGTGCAGCTTACTCATAGTGTGCGGGGGTCTATTCAGATAAAGACACAATTTTTAGTTGATGCCAGTGGCCGCAATGCGCCTGTGAGTAAATCACTTGGATTAAAGCGCTTTAAAAAAGATGATTTAATCGGTGTTGGCTGCTTTTTGGATGTATCTGGTTTGTCATTAACACATGATCAATTGATAGAAACAACAGAGTTTGGCTGGTGGTATAGCGCAAATTTACCCAATCAAACCGCTGTGGTGACATTTTTTACTGATATGGATTTGGTGAAAAAATACCAATTGAACAAACATGAAAATTGGAATGCAGCATTAGCAAAAACATTCCATATGAGTAAACGTGTTGCTGGCAGTCAAAGTTTGAGTGACAAATTATGGCTGCGCAATGCCAGTTCACAATTAAGTGATAATGTGACTATAGATAACTTTGTTGCTATTGGAGATGCTGCGGCCTCTTTTGATCCGATATCTTCTATGGGTATTGGCTTTGCGATGAGTTCTGGTTGTTTTGCTGCAAAAGCCATTCATGCGGCGATTGAGCAAGAGTCTAACCAGCCATTGGCTGTATATCATAATGATATAGAGAGAAATTTTGAGCAATACAGCCAAACCCATAAACAGGTGTATCAACAAGAAACGAGGTGGGGTGATGCTTGTTTTTGGCAACGGCGATTAAGTTGACACTAAAAAAGCACTTAACCTGAGAGGGTAAGTGCTTTTTTATTCGCGTTTATGCGTGTTGATCTTTGGCATAGGCAGGGCCTTTTTAATGGTTGGAACTGCTGAATCGTTAAATTGCGGATCTCCTTTAGCTAAAACTTAACGATTAACGAGTCGCTAATACCACCATGCCGCCAACGATTGTTCCTACCACTAAGGCGCTTGCCATACCTGAGATAACTAAACCGCCAATAACTAATGCTGTTAATGAAGTTGCAAGCGTAATGTCTAAAGTTGAAGTGTTCATAATATTGTCCTTTTTACTATTTAAGTGAGTTGTTTAACGTGGCTGTTTGCCGTGTCGTTGAGATAACAATAGGCCACAATACGTGAGTTGTTTTTGCTTAAGTGATGAGTGGTTAATCGCGGTGATTATGGGTTGATATTAATGATGACGATGAGCGGTTTAAAATTAAACTGGTTATTAAGCCGATTCAAAACGTGAATGAATCACTTGCAGCAAAGCGCTGAATCTCTGCTTTACATAACGGCTAGGAATTAGCACAATACCGCCTTTTTATACTGGTTGCTTGCACTCTTTGTTTTGTAATCATTTTAAGACGGTTTTGATTTGATGAGGCAATTATGAGCATCGTTGATCCCATTGCATTGTTAACTTTGCACGGTAAGCTTGAACAAATCGCCCCTGTATTTGCGCATGTGTTAGCCGCCAAAGTCGAATTAACAACCCAATTTGATACCGACTCGTTAGGCACTTTCACGGGGGAGCCTCCACGGCTAAAAAGCCCAGAAGAATGCGCGCTCGAAAAAGCCCACTTAGCCATTCAATTAACAGGCTTTAACGCAGGGCTTGGCAGCGAAGGCAGTTTTGGCCCAGGGCCTTATGGATTTGGCACCTTTAATCGTGAATTAATCGCCTATGTTGACGCCAAAAATGGCTATCAGGTGATAGGGCATTTTACTGGGCCAATTTTAGTCAAAACCATTGATGTCAAGCAGCTTGAAGATGCCCAAGAGTTTTTGAACGATGTGCCACACAATCAAGGCTTAGTATTACAATTAACCGATGAGTTAAGCACAGTTAAAAAAGGCCTCACGGTTGATGAAGTGCACAGTGAGCTCAAGCAATGGCTTGAACTTGGCGCTGTAAAGTTAAGTTATGATTTGCGTGCCCATCAATGCCCTGCGCGGCAAGTGCATATTAGTAAAGCTGCGCATAATTTAGCCGAGCGATTATTGTGTTTGTGCCCGTCGTGCCAAGCGCCTGGTTTTTGGCCTGATAGCTTTGAAACTGGTTTGCCGTGTGAGTTGTGTCATACTGCAACCGATAAAATTAAAACCCGTATTGCAATGTGTGGTCACTGTGACCATACACAAATGAATCCCGTGGCTGAAGCTTATGCTCAGCCCGATTTTTGCCCAAGGTGTAACCCATGAAAACCGTTGTATTATCTGCGCAGCAACCTGCTGATTTAGACAAAGCTGCTCGCTTAATTGAACAGGGCGAGTTGGTTGCTGTGCCAACAGAGACTGTGTATGGATTAGCTGCGGATGCGCGTAATCCTGACGCCGTGGCAAAAATATTCGAAGCAAAAGGGCGCCCCAAAAATCATCCGCTTATTGTGCATTTAGCCGATGCTTCGCAACTGCCGGCGTGGGGGAAATCAGTGCCAGAAGTGGCGCTTAAATTAGCCGAGGCTTTTTGGCCTGGTCCGCTGACGGTATTGCTTAACAAAGCCGATGATGTAAACGATGTTGTCACGGGGGGGTTGTCGACGGTAGGGTTGCGCGTTCCTGCTCACCCATCATTATTAGCATTACTGACCGAGCATAATTTGGCGGTCGCAGCTCCTTCGGCTAACCCTTACAAAAAACTCAGCCCAACGTGCGCAGAGCATGTAATGAACGGCTTAAATGGCAAGTTGGCCGCAGTTCTTGATGGCGGCGATTGTGAGCATGGCCTTGAATCAACCATCGTCGATTTAACATCAGAGACCGTTCAAGTATTAAGAGCCGGGCCGATATCGGCTGAGCAGATTAGTGCCGTGATTGGCCAGCCAGTGACGCAACCTCTAAAACATAATGTGGCGGTTCCGGGTAATGTAAAAGCGCATTATCAGCCTAATACATTATTAAGAGTGATGTCACGCGAACAATTACACATTGCTGTAACAAAAGTAACGGCCCCGGTTGCTGTTTTAAGCTTACTCGATGTCACTTCCGACTCGCCATTACTGACTGTAATTAGTATGCCAACTGATGCTAAAGAATATGGTCAACGCATGTTTCGTGAGCTTGCTGCGGCAGATACCCTCGGTGTCAGTGAAATTTGGTTAGAAAACCCACCAAACGATGAAGCTTGGTTAGCGGTACACGACAGGCTCAACCGGGCAGCGTCAGTGATTGAATAACGGCCAAAGACAAGTATTGATAAAAAAGCACGTGAGCAATATACGCGTGCTTTTTTTTTGTTTTTAAAAATAGACAGTGCGTAAGAGTGCACAAACCGATTTAGTCTGGGCATTGTATCGGTTAGTATGGTGTTTTCTTATTTGAATCAACACATAATGACAACGACGTCACACAAGCCTAATCTCGCATTATTTGATTTTGATGGCACCATTACTGAACGTGAAATGTTTAGTGTATTTTTGCGTTTTAGTGCTCCAACGTACCGTAAATGGTTAGGTAATTTGATTGTGATACCTTGTTATTTATTGTATCAACGAGGCTTATTTAGTCCGGTTAAATTACGAAAACTGACCGCTTTTCTGGGGTTAGCAGGGCGGCGGTTTAGTGACGTTGATAAGATGGGGTGTCGTTTTTCTCACGATGTGATCCCGCAATATCTGCGCGAAAACGCATTAGCTCAAATCCGTATGCATCAACAAAAAGGGGATGTGGTTGTGGTGGTTTCGGCCTCGCTTGATGTGTATCTATCACATTGGTGTAAGCAACATGACTTACTTTTATTGTGCAATCAGGTCAAAGTTAAGCATGGCTTTGTTACAGGCACATTTAAACAAGCCGATTGCAGCAACCAAGAAAAAGTGAACAAAGTAAAACAACGATTAGATTTAAGCGACTTTGATACGATTTATGCGTACGGCGATACAGAAGAAGATTTAGCGATGCTCGCCATTGCGGATGAAAAGTATATGAATTGGCAAAAAATTAGTAATGATGATTAACAAAGACAGCTGTTTATCTGAAACACCAGCTAGAACACATCATACTAATTGGATGTGTATAGAAACTCGTAGCAACGAGCGGGAGTCAAATAATTGGGCTTTGCAGGGAGGGCAGAATGCGTATTTACACTATTTGTGGTCGGGTTTGTATCTGTAATAATGAGCACGTAAAGTAGCGGGTAGGGTCGCTATCTTTTTGTTTTCTGAATATCTCTTTTTATTACGCGATTGGTTTATGGATATGTTTGTATTGCTCAATAGCGAGTTATTACTTTATCTATTTTTATTTAAAAGGATTTTACTTGATGCCGAATTCTAAAAGTGCCCAAACTCGTAAAAGATCTCGGCTTATTTGGTTAGTGTTTGCGATTTCTTTGTTGGTCATATGTGCATTGGTAATACGCTTTCAATATATTAATTTTAAGAACAAACTCAATGGGTTATCTTTTGAGTTAAGCCCAGTACAAGTCGTTGAGTACAAGCAAGAAGAACATGAGACTGATTTAGAAAAAGTGCATTATGAAAAAGCAACTCTAACTGCAAAGCTATCAAAGCCAACAGACAACCAGCAAGAAAGTTATCGCTGCGACACTTCGGATTTTGCTCTGGAACAACAAACCCAATGGCAGCAACAAATTGAAGCGTTAGATAGCGATTTTCAACCACATCACATTGTGATTAATGATGATGTTAGTGTCACCCTTTATGCAAAAAATTTAACAGCTGAATTTGTTAAGGAGCTGCAAGCAAGGCTTTTTTACGTGTATGAGTTATATGGGAGTCATTTTCATATCAGAGCTGTGCGTAAACTCAACCTGAAAATGATTATGCTGCCAGATCAAGCAAGTTATGACACGTTTGGCTCGATGTTTATCGACAACTATGTGCCAGGTACTTCGCAAGGGCTGTTCTTTCACGGCAGTGATTCTGCGTTTATAAAGTATCAAAATGAACAACAAGCAATAGAAACAGCCCTCCACGAAGCAATCCATGGCCTCAATTTTCATTTAATTGGTGTCATGCCTCTGGCAATCAATGAAGGGTTAGCTGAGTTGTTTTCATCTATGGTCAAAAGTGGTGCCAATCAAGCGACTATTGATTTTGATGAAACAAATGAGCAACTGATGCAACATGAAAGTTTTCAAACCATTGTAAACTCGAAAGAGCAATGGGATGCTAACGATACCTCGCGCTATTATATGAGTGGCAAATTATGGCTGACCTTTTTCTTTATGGAAGAAAAAGGGCTGTTATTACTCAGAGCGTTGCTTCGAGAAGAACGAAAAGAAACCTGTACATTACTAGAGGAAGAGGAAGTGTTAGCGTTAGTCATCGACTTTTATTTAAACTATGAAATTGAGTTTAAAAATTGGTTAAATCATCACTTTTTAGATATCCCCGACAATTTGCGCGATTAAGCCGCAGATCCATACGAATAATGTTTTGAAAATTGATGCTTATCTTTGTATCGCTCCTAGTAGCTGCGACTTTGTGTCGCGACTGCTATTCGGGTTTATTAATTTGACGCTGTTCCAGATTAAACAATTCGCGAGGTAAACCCGTTCCTACAAATGATTAATGGCATGGAAACGCTGTTTATTATCGTCTAGCCCTTGGTAGCAGCGACTTTTTGTCGCGACTGTTATTCGGCTTTATTAATTTGACGCTGTTGCAGATTAAATAATTCGAGGGGTAAACCCGCTCCTCCAAATGATTAATGGCTTGGAACCGATGTTTATTATCGTCTAGCTCTTGGTAGCAGCGACTTTATGTCGCGACAGAGATTATCCGCTTGGATTAACATCCTTTTCAGAAATTATTAGGGCTTGTTGTGCGCATACAGGCATAATAGCGCTCAGTATTGTTACAAAATTAAAGTGAAGATATGTCATTTGACGCGTTAGGTTTAGGAAATGAGTTAGTTCAAGCGGTGACAGAGCAGGGTTATATGACTCCGACACCAATACAGGCTGAAGCAATTCCAGTTGTATTGAGTCAACGAGATGTCATGGCAGTGGCCAATACTGGCACAGGAAAAACAGCTGCTTTTACATTACCTTTGCTGCAGCTGTTATCAACCGGCACAGCAGCCCAAACCAAATCAGTGCGCGCGCTAATTATCACGCCAACCCGAGAGCTGGCGGCACAAGTGGCGAAAAGTGTGGAGCAATACAGTTGTCATTTGGCTATTCGTTCGGCCGCTGTGTTTGGCGGTGTAAGAATTGAACCCCAGATTGCCCAGCTAGCCGAAGGCATTGATTTATTAGTGGCCACTCCTGGCCGCCTGATTGATTTATATAACCAAGACGCCTTATGTTTTGATGAACTTGACGTGTTGGTGTTAGATGAAGCCGATCGCATGTTGGATTTAGGTTTTATTGATGACATAAAACGTATCCAAACTTTATTGCCTAAAAAGCGGCAAACACTGCTCTTTTCTGCAACGTTTTCAGATGAAATCAAAATGTTAACCGAGGGCATGCTTAATGACCCACAGATGGTTGAGGCCAGCCCTGTAAACAGTACCGTTGATACGGTAAAACAGACACTCTATACGGTTGATAAATCGAAAAAAGGTGACGTGTTAATATACTTACTTAAAAAGTATAAATGGCGTCAAGTATTGGTATTTAGTCGAACCAAACAGGGCGCTGATACGCTGGTAGAGCAACTGAACCAAGTAGGGATCAATAGTGCATCAATTCATGCCAATCGAACCCAACATGCTCGCACCCATGCCCTTGATGGATTTAAAAATGGTGAGCTTAGAGTGTTAGTTGCAACCGATATTGCTTCTCGTGGTATCGATGTTCATCAATTACCATGTGTTATTAATGTTGATTTGCCATACGTAGCTGAGGACTATGTGCACCGTATTGGCCGCACCGGCCGTGCTGGAACTGCGGGTTTAGCGATTTCATTATTCAGTAGCGATGAAGCAAAGCAACTGAATGCAATAGAGCGCTTGTTAAATCGCACTTTGCTCCGTGAAATCATCCCAGAATTTGCACCTAAACCACCGACTAAAAAAACCAGTAAGTTCGATGATGATGAGTACGGCAACTTTGAACCCACTCCCGATCCACGCCGCAGCAAAGGTAAATCACAAAAGCGAAAGGGCAAGAGGTAGTTTTACGTGTTCTAGACAATTAATTGCTGGATTTAATCAAACAATTTTGCCAATCATAATGAAAACTGTGCCGCGGGGAAAACTCGCGGTTAGATAAGTCAAAGCAAGACGTAAGCCCAATCTTAACAAGTCATTTCTTTTATCCTGATACTTTTCGTGGTTGTGTTGATCGTATTCGAATATATATTTAGAAATACAAATGTTAGCTATATAGCCAACAAAAATGTGATCGATATAGCTACAAGAAAAGAAATAGGCCAGCAAATAAAGACATGTAGAAAGTCATTAGGCTTTTCACCGCTAATATTCGCTCAGACCACACAAATCAATAAAACCACTATTTCTGAAATCGAAAATGGTCGCTTCACGGGTCCATTTGATATATTTGAACGGCTAATTGATGCTGTTGGTTTACAGTTCCAAATGGCCCCGAAAAAACACTCACTACCTGATTGGGATGAGATTGAAAGCTTGTTTCTAGAGGAGGACTGAAGAAATGTTACCCAATAAGATTACTCAAATCTCAGTTTATGCGGGTGATGGTGAGCTTGAACTGCTTACTTATGGGTCTGTACATCACTATCAGCCAGTTCAAAATAAAAAGCATATATCTATAATGCTAACGAATTTAGCTTGCACATTTATTGGTCTGAATGAGTATAATGTATTGTTTGATAAGATTTAGGCAAGCTAGGCTTGCTGTTAGTGGTCACTTTAATCCACTTTGGGATACGATAAATACACGAGCCATCAACTGTTGTGCTTTTGGTAAGATCTGGAGCATGATCTGAGCAGCTCTTGCCCAACAATCATTTTTTGCTAACACAAAAACCAAATTCTTGTTTGTTACAGACCATTACATTTTATCGTATATCTTTTGCTTCTATTTTTAATTTTGTATAACATCTAAAATTGTAAAATCACTTTAAAATTGATGATTTAACTCACTTTTTCCTCTTGTAGTTACTCAAGTGTGTGTTTGATGTGTAGGGATAGGTTGTTTATGGACAAAAGAAAGCTTAGTGAAACCGATATAATCAGTAAGTTTATTTTACCCGCAGTTAAAACCGCAGGGTGGGGTGACATTACCCAAATACGCCAAGAGGTAAAACTACGTGACGGTAAAGTCATTGGCCGCGGGTATTTAGGTGATGAGTCAATCGTTACTACTATGATAAAATTGAACAATGGTATTTTGAACAAAATGGCATTGTTGTTATCTCCAGTAGAAGAACAGCACCGCATAGTAACCAAAGTTGATGAACTAATGTCACTATGATACCAACTTAAAGCCCGTTTAACTGACGCACAAACCACTAAACTTCACCTAACCGACGCTATCATTGAAAAAGCATTAATTAGAATTGATGCAGGGATGCCATGAAATTAATTAACCCAAAATACCGTACTCTAAAACCAACGATTGAATATCTTGCTGATGAAGTAGTGCTCACTCAAGCTTGGAAAAAAACACATAATTACATTCGTGCATTTAACTGGTATGCAGATACATTGGAGTTAGATGTATCAGCGTTAAATATTGAAGACAATGTAAGTGAATGGAAAAGGCAGATCACTAAGAACAAGCTTAAACCTTTAGAGTTGGTACCTGCTGCAAAAAGTGAAACATGGGTTATTGATCAGGATGGTTGGCATCCTAAAAGTATTGATAAACGAGAAGAAAACCCACCCATAAGACCATTAGCTCACATATCCATTAGAGATCAAACATGGGCTAGTGCTGCTATGTTGTGCCTGGCTGATGCGGTTGAATCAGAGCAAGGTAATTGCAGCGATAAAAATCAGAGTTTTGCACAAGCAAGAAGTAACAAGGTGTATAGCTACGGCAATAGACTGGTATGTGATTGGAAAAACAAAGATCAAGCTTGGTTTCGTTGGGGAAATAGCGATACATACAGAAAGTTTTTTACTGATTATCAAAATTTCTTAAAAAGACCAATGGAGTTAGGACGAAGTGTTTCAAATCAAGCTTCTTCTTCAGAAGAGGTTTACGTTGTTAATTTGGATTTAGCAAAGTTCTACAACACAATCTGTAGAGACTTGCTAAAAGATAGATTAAAAAGAATATCTAAAAAATTTGGTAATCCAGAGTGCACGAGATTTTGGGACGCGTTTAACCGCATTTCAGATTGGAAGTGGGAAAAGCGCGATTTAAAACTAGCTGCCGATTTAAAGCTAGGCAATGTTGAGCAAGGTTTACCGCAGGGGTTAGTATCTGCAGGTTTTTTTGCCAATGCATTTTTAATCGAATTTGATGAAAAGGTGGGTGAATTAATTGGTGGCAAACTAAGCCCTCAAAGTTCGATTTTTGTCCATGATTATTGTCGCTATGTGGATGATGTACGTTTAGTTATAAGTGCTAAAAACGTATCTGTAGGCTTCATAAGGCGTGCTTTAAATAGAAGTATAAATAATCTTTTGAAAAAGTATGGCGGCGCTGATCTTAAACTGAATAATGATAAAACAAAGGTGACTCTTTTTTCAGATTTAGACGATAGTGGCAGTATGTCGAATCGGATTGAAATGGTTCAAGGAGAGCTCAGTGGGCCAGCTGATCGTGATGTTTTAGATTCAGTGACAGGTCTTTTAGAGAGCTTTTTAGATATTGAAGATATAGGTTTACCTCTTTTAAAAAGTTCTCATGATGACTCTGCGTTGTTACAAATAGCTAATTACGATCATGACATTCGACCAGATACATTAAAGCGATTTGCAGCAAATAGGTTAGAAAGCATTGTAAGAAATAAACGCAGAATCAGAAACGCTGATTGTGGAGAAGAACTGTTAGCTAAAAAGTTGATTACAGCTTGGATGAAAGATCCTTCGCTCGCATTAGTGTTGAGAAAGGCAATGGAAATTCACCCAGAAGCTGATTTATTTGAGCCAGTAGTTGAGGCTATTTTTTCTCGTAGTAGTTATGCATATAGCGCAAAAATAAATGACACTATTACAGCGCAAATGATGGATTATTTGCTGGCAGACATATTTAGATGTGGACTTGATTTTATATTGACATTTCAGAAGTTAATCTACCCAAGTTCAATTAAACCAGACTCTGTGATTGATTTGATTGCAAACTATGCATTAGCAGTTATTGCAAGCGCTAATAAAAGTTCTAAATTTGTTGAAAGACAAGCATTAATGTTACTTGCAGCTACTAATAAACCAGTTATCAAAGAAAATGCAAATTCGACTCTCCAAAATGAGCTGCACATTATTTTAGCTGGCGCTCAATCAAAGTTTAAGTATCAACACTGCGCTTTATATGAAATCTCAGCACAAATGACGGGAAAGTTTGATATTTATGCTGCTTCTCTTATTAAGTCAATGTGTGATTTTGACGATGTAAATAAAACTAAGGTGTTGGACGTTTTCGCAAAGAGAGGCGGCCTCTTTTGGAATGCGATATGGAAACAGCTTAAAAAAAGAAAAACTCTTCAAGCGCTTACTAAGAAATTTGACTGGGCAGCTCCTCAATCAAGTGCCCAGCCTAGAGCTAAAAAGCAGCTTTTATCCAAGGTTATTCATTCTGACTCAAATGGGTTTGAGTTTGAGCATGCGCTAATAAAGTTAGCATTAAGTTTATTACAAGCTACTCAACAAAAGAACTTTGTAAATACACCGATACTGGGTGCCACACCGGCTGAAATAGAAATTAAATTGGATACGGTTACAAGTTGGTCTGAGTTGTGGAGACCGTCAGTTAATATTGCTGAATCTAAGCGAAAAGAAACTGTACCATTTAAGGACCCTAGATATGAGTTTCCAGAATGGATAGATAAAGATAGTGAAAGTAAAAAGGTCATTTATTGGATAGGTATTATATTAAGAGCCTCAGTAATTGGTAGTGCAGACTTTACAACTAACAGGTGGAAGCAAGGTGATATCGTCGCTTATAAAGGAGTGAAAACAAGTTGGTTCAAAAGGCGCATGGGTATGATGCATTCGCCTGAGACTTTAACCGGGGAATATTCTACAGTCACAGACTGGTTTTCAGATTTACTAATTCGTTGCTTACAGTGGCCAGGATTCGAATCAACATTTGTGAGTGATTTAGATGTACGCTCTATAGAGTGCTTAGAAACATTTGAATTTTGCTTAAGAAAAAGGTTGAGCTATTTAAATAGTCTTATTTGTCACTCTTCTTCTTTACCTGCATTACCAACGAGAGTTGCAAGACCCAGCAAACGTAACTACTTTAGGATTGCAACAGTTCAGCAGCTTTTGCCTATGTCGTCGGACTTTAATGTTTCCGATCCTGAACTTAATAATCCAGTCTATAGGACTAAGCACCGTGAGCACTTATCTTCGGTTTGTAAATTAACGTTAAAAACTTTAGAAAGTAAAGCACAAGCTCAATGTGAAAAAACTAAACCGTTTGCTGACTTAATTGTTTTTGCAGAATTAGCTGTACATATTGATGATCAAGATCTCATTAAACGACTTGCTGATACAACTGGTGCTATTATTTTTGCCGGATTGGTATTTACTAATCATGAAGGAAAGTTAGTTAATGTAGCTAGGTGGTTTATACCTGATTATAGAGAAAGCGGAAGGCAATGGGTGATTAGAGATCAAGGTAAAGAAAACATGACTCAGGATGAGCTTGGTCTTGGTATTACTGGTTATAGGCCTTGTCAGCACATTTTAGAATTACATGGGTATGATGAAGGGCCTTTCAGAATTAGTGGGGCTATTTGTTATGACGCGACAGATATAAAGCTGGCCGCGGATTTAAGAAATACCACAGATTTATTTGTAGTGGTTGCTCATAACCAAGATGTAAACACCTTCGATAATATGGCTGCTGCTCTTCAATATCATATGTATCAACATATCGTTATTTCTAATATTGGTGAGTTTGGAGGCTCAACGATACAAGCACCTTATAAAGAACGTTATGATCGTTTAATCTCTCATGCTCATGGAAGCAAACAAATATCAATTAGTACTGCAGACATTGACTTAGCAGCTTTCACAAGAAAAATAAAAAAATATAGAGCCGTTAAAACTAAACCAGCAGGAGTAAACAGATGACATGTTTTGAAACAAGTTTTGCCGTTTTATTAAATATTGAGACTTGGAAAAATTGGGTACCAATTATTAGTTTATTTGTGGCAATAGGGGCTTTGTCTATTGCTTTCTGGCAAGTTAAGGTAGGGCGCAATACTTCGGCTTCAGCACAAGCGCATGGAATTTATCAGCAGTATTTAGCACTATGTATCGCTCATCCTAAACTTGCAAGCGGTGACTACGTTGCTAAAGGAGAAAATGATCCTGAATACGCGAAATATACGTGGTTTTTCTCAAGCATGTTATTTGCATTTGAACAATTATTAGAAGCTAAACCAAATGATGATAAGTGGATCGCCACAATTAAGTCACAGCTCGAGAAGCATAAAAATCACCTAGTAAAATCAAGTACAGCAGCGAGTAACCAGTGGCATGAAGATCTAGAGGCGATAATTAAAACAGTGAAAGGAGCAGGTGTTTAAAATTGTTTTTGAATCTTATTAAAGTGGTTAATTTATATGTTTAGACGTTGAATCTGAATTGACGTAATGAACAGTAATCTACAATTTATTAAAAGTGATTGAGGGGGTTGTGCTGATGCATTTTAATTATGTAAAGCTGCATGTGTTTGCTGAGTGAAGATTTTGAATGTGTACTACTAAGAGATGATGGTAATACGGTGTTTACTGTGGCTTTTAATAATGTAAATTGGCGAGAGTTTTATAAATACCTACCTAGCCATGCTGAGACTTTATTTAACCGCAGTGAGAGAATATATAAAGTGCATGTTTTGATAAGAAGAAGGTTACAAAGAAATTAGCCGTGAGAAAGTATTTAAAGCCGATTAGTCCGAAATATATATTGCTCGTTATTATTTTATTCAGTTTTAGCTGTTCGTTATATGCGCAAAGGTATGTGTGGACGGATGGGCAAGGTGTAAAACATAATACAAGTAAACCGCCACCAATTAGTTGCAAAACATCGTCATGTAAAGATATTTTGCTTAACAAAAAGAATAACAATTTTATTGAAATGGCAAAGCTTGCAAAACAAGAGCGAGATTTGTCAGAGCAAGATAATCGTTCAGTTAAAACTCTTGGTGATATTAAACGTTTTCCGGACTTAACAGCCGACATTGCCTACATTACATTTAAATGGGGTGGAAGTGCATGCTCGTCAGTTAGTTATTGGCAGGAAGCAATTGATTTAATAGAAGCTAAGTCAGAGAGCCCATTTCAGCATATAGGTAAACAGTGTAAATATTTAAGGGAGAATACGATAGTGCAAGGGATTTTAGAAAAAGTGACGTACAAAAACACCCAATTTGCGAAGGTGAAAGCCAGTGATGACCAATCTTACTGGATAGAGTTACCAGCATTATTACCTGTGACTTCAAGAACCATGGTTCGGCCCACTCGCTGGGCAACGGATTTAAGGCCGCAATGAAATACAACTGAAATGTTGTATTGTTAATTTGTTGGCTTGCAACTCGTTTTATTTTGGCTTGTTAAGCAGAGCAATAGCCCTAATATATTTAACCCCATGTTTTAAAACATTTAAAACTGGCTTTTGTTTTTAAAACCAGACAAAATACCCCCGTTTATAGATTTAGTTGTACTTTAACTTTCAAGGATGAAGATGAAACCCCTTCTTAATACGCTCGATATAATACTCGGACATTTTGTTCGTGGCCTGATCACCTTTTTTTTATATGTGTTTATTGGTTTGCTGGCCGCTGCTAGCTTGTTGTTAATTCCTATTTCTTTTTTCGAGTATAACTCGGGTATTGCTGACCTTGATTTGGCAGAAATAGGGCTGTTTATTTTGCTGCTTGCTACAGTGTGGCGTTTTTATAATCGTTGTCAGCACGTCGCGCTTACTTGGTGGCAAGGCTTAAAACGTTTTGCATTAGCCGTCGCTGTTGCTGAATTAATTTATACCTTTATCTATTTTCATATTGTGCATTTTGTTATCAGTGAGCAGGGTGAGATAGGGGTTGCGTTTTTTGAACGAAACACTGACTTAGAAATTTTTACTTCGGTTTTGTTTAGTATTGTCGCTATTTACGCAGCGACACCATTACCATCATTAGTTAAAGATAAAGAGCCTGAACTAATTGATGCTCCTCAAAGTTCGTTTAATGATGAACAAGCCCAAACACCCGCCCCAGTGCTGCCACAGTCAATTTGAGAACATTAAACATGAAAAAAAGAATAATAAGTTTAGCGGTTGTGTGTGTATTTCACTTTGGTGATTTAAATGCAAAGGAGCAACTATTTCAATCAGAAGATACTGCGTTTTTACAGTCATCATGTCGTGAAGTGATTGAAATATATAGCCGTAAGCAAGAAGTTGGCAAATATGCGGCTTTACATACATCGATGTCAGAGGCAATGCGAGCGGGATATTGCATTGGTGTACTGCAGCAATATATTAAACATTCTCCATCATGTAAGGATAGGCGTTATAGACGATCGAGTTGGTTTGATTTGGCGCAAGCAATCGTCAAAGTGTCTTTAACGGCTGAACAATCAGACAGAGTGAGAGCGAGTGATTTAATGGAAGAGGCGTATTGTAATGGCTAGTGGTATGACAATACCGGATGCGATTCGCCACCTTTTTGGAATAAACGTTGCCTCTTCAAGTTCGCATATTAAAGATAAAGCGAATTCAATGGTTAGAAATGGCTTGATAAAAGTGATAAAGGAAACAAAGCCGCAACGCAGCCCAACTTATTTAGATATTGGCCAGCAGACAGTACTGTTTAATGCATTATTATTAAATGCTATTTTTTCTGATCCTAAAGATGTAAAAAAGATTTTTGAGGATAAAGCGTTTCGACAACGAGCCGCAGTCATTAGCAAACAGTTATTCGGTCAAAGTAATTCGTTAGTGGGCGTTGCATTGTGTAACCCTTCAGCTAAAGCGTTTGTATCCTCCCTCGAAAGCGACGTAGACCTTTTCACGACTAAACTCCCTAACCCATTTCAGGTGCTGCCACAGTTAGCATTGGGTAAAAATTTAAATTTACTGTCTGCGCTATTGTCACAAGCGGCTTTAATGGATCCCGTTGATAATTTATTACTGGCATATATAAACGGCGATTTAAACAAAGCAATGCTCATTGCAGAACAGCTCCCCTCTGACAATAAAGAAGTTGCTTTATTGGTGCAACATATTCAAAAACAGCAGCAAGAAGCATTAGAATTTAATGACTTGTTAGATATTTTTCAAAAAATTTAAATTTTTTTTAATTAAAAGCTTGTTAGTGCAATGCACTAGGTGAATCTGTATTTGTCAGCAACAAATGGAGATTCACATGACAAATATTCAAGAATTGGTCATCAACTTTCACATGACCGAAGCCTGCAATTATCGCTGTGGCTATTGCTATGCAACCTGGCAAGATAATAGCTCCGATACCGAGTTACACCATGCCTCAGAGAATATTCACTCTTTATTATTAAAGCTTGCAGACTATTTTTTTGCAGATAATAGTCTTCGTCAAACACTTAAGTATCAATCTGTGCGGATTAATTTTGCTGGCGGAGAGCCCGTAATGTTGGGTAGCCGTTTTATCGATGCCATTTTGTTTGCCAAGCAACTGGGCTTTGCTACCTCAATCATAACGAATGGCCATTTGCTCTCAACTGTGATGTTGAAGAAGATTGCTGTTCATCTAGATATGCTTGGTATTAGTTTTGACACTGGCGATTATTTAATAGCGCAAAGTATTGGCCGGGTTGACCGCAAAAAATCGTGGCTCTCACCAGCACGTGTTTTGGATGTTGTCACTCAGTATCGCGCTTTAAACCCTAAAGGGAAGGTAAAGATTAATACTGTTGTTAATGCCTACAATTGGCGCGAAAATTTGACTCAAACTATTACACAGTTAAAGCCTGATAAATGGAAGTTATTGCGTGTATTGCCTGTGTATTCAAAAGAAATGACCGTGTTGCAATGGCAATACGAGTCTTATGTTCATAAGCATCAAGTTCATGCTGATGTGATTGTTGTTGAAGATAACGACGACATGTGGCAATCCTATTTAATGATTAACCCTGAAGGTCGGTTTTATCAAAATGCGGGGGCATGCAAGGGGTTGACTTATAGCCCATCGGTATTGGAAGTAGGGGTTGAAGAAGCTCTTAAGTATATTAATTTTAATGCTGAAGCATTTTCTAAACGCTATCAATCAATTCACTTACCTCTAGCAATGAGCGCGGGTGCATGATGAAAAAATATAGTAAGGATAAAAACATTAATGTGTTGGTTAAGACCTTAGTTAAAAAGAAAGGCTGGCTTGTAAGTTATGGACGCCATCCTATATTGGTTTCGCCCATTGGTAAAAAAATAACTGTACCAAGTAGCCCAAGTGATTATAGAGCTTATAAAAACTTTAAATTAGATATACGCCGATTGCAGGGGCTCGAGCAGCCGCGAGAGTCCCTGAGTCGAAATTAATTTTAATTTTTAAGGAGACTAAAATGTCTAAAAATAATCAACAAAAAGCGAATGATCATAAAGCCAATCAGGCTAATCCTAATAAGGGTAGCGCTGGGACTAATCCGGCTTATCAAAAAGCGCAGGATAATCATTCAAATCAGTTGAACCCTAACAATCAACGCTATCAGGGCGATAAATAATAAGGAGTGAGTCATGCCAGATACATCAACAATGACAGACGATGAATTAGATTTATGGTCTGATATTAACAATCCGAATAATGAGGCAGACATGGACGACTGGGCAGATGCTCACAATCCTAATAATGATCAATATTTAGATAGTGAGGAAGATGATTTAGATTAATAGCCTTATTGATTTATAAAAAAGTTTGGGTCTTTCAACTCAGGCTGTTTAAAAAGGGCTAGATGCGGATCTAGCCCTTTAATTTAGTCAACGTAATGAGTATAAAATTCTAAAGATGAAGTTCCTCGTAATTTGAGCTAGATATTGCCGATATCAAACCATTCGGTTGAAATACCAAAGGGCCCACATAATTCATCTTCGAATTGACTTTGAATTTATTTGTGAAGAAATGCCATATAGCCAATTTAAAAACAATGGTCACGCCTAGTATGAAAAATGGTGTTTACGAACAAAATAGAACAGAAAACCTACTTAAAAATAAACTTCATTCAGAAAGTAGTCATTAAATTCAATAAGGGACAAGGTTGATTGGCACGAAGACACACATTTGGGCACAATCAGAAGATGTTCTAAATTTTCTTATTTTTAACAAAAAGGAAGTGTTCGGTTTTTTGATGTAATTTGAGCTAGCAGTTGAATAAATTTTAATGAGTAGTTATTATTTTGGGCGCAAAGTACGAGGGTAATAACTATATAAGGGTATGAATTTATTTAAGTTTTGGTACAACCGAGTGGATTCGAACCACCGACCCCTACCATGTCAAGGTAGTGCTCTAACCAACTGAGCTACGGTTGTATTGCAGGTTTTAACTCGTGAAGAGTTGGTACGACCGAGTGGATTCGAACCACCGACCCCTACCATGTCAAGGTAGTGCTCTAACCAACTGAGCTACGGTTGTATTGCAGGTTTTAACTCGTGAAGAGTTGGTACGACCGAGTGGATTCGAACCACCGACCCCTACCATGTCAAGGTAGTGCTCTAACCAACTGAGCTACGGTTGTATTGCAGGTTTTAACTCGTGAAGAGTTGGTACGACCGAGTGGATTCGAACCACCGACCCCTACCATGTCAAGGTAGTGCTCTAACCAACTGAGCTACGGTTGTATTGCAGGTTTTAACTCGTGAAGAGTTGGTACGACCGAGTGGATTCGAACCACCGACCCCTACCATGTCAAGGTAGTGCTCTAACCAACTGAGCTACGGTTGTATTGCAGGTTTTAACTCGTGAAGAGTTGGTACGACCGAGTGGATTCGAACCACCGACCCCTACCATGTCAAGGTAGTGCTCTAACCAACTGAGCTACGGTTGTATTGCAGGTTTTAACTCGTGAAGAGTTGGTACGACCGAGTGGATTCGAACCACCGACCCCTACCATGTCAAGGTAGTGCTCTAACCAACTGAGCTACGGTTGTATTGCAGGTTTTAACTCGTGAAGAGTTGGTACGACCGAGTGGATTCGAACCACCGACCCCTACCATGTCAAGGTAGTGCTCTAACCAACTGAGCTACGGTTGTATTGCAGGTTTTAACTCGTGAAGAGTTGGTACGACCGAGTGGATTCGAACCACCGACCCCTACCATGTCAAGGTAGTGCTCTAACCAACTGAGCTACGGTTGTATTGCAGGTTTTAACTCGTGAAGAGTTGGTACGACCGAGTGGATTCGAACCACCGACCCCTACCATGTCAAGGTAGTGCTCTAACCAACTGAGCTACGGTTGTATTGCAGGTTTTAACTCGTGAAGAGTTGGTACGACCGAGTGGATTCGAACCACCGACCCCTACCATGTCAAGGTAGTGCTCTAACCAACTGAGCTACGGTCGTACAATAGTGTCATTAGTAAAACATTCATCCCTGAAGCAACATCCTGTCGGTATCCATACCTCCACTTCGCTTGACTGCGAAGCTGTGCTTCGGTTCAACCTCACCCAACTGAGCTACGGTCGTACTATTTAATCTTGTTCAAGGTGTGTTGTGAACAGGCGCTAATATATAGCGAGTTGTTATCAGGATCAAGCTTGAATTTAATAATTTGATTTGTTTGCCGTTTTTTTATTCATTTCGGTGAAATATTGCATTGTTTAAAGAACGTTTGCCACCACTGAACATGCTGTTTGGCACTGGTGCTGAGTCGTTGTTCTAGGTTTGGCTCAGTTTCGGAACCGATTAACCTGACCAATGCAGGTGAAATTAATTGATTGTGCTCGTTTCGCCAAAGCCTTGTTAGGTAAGGTTCAAGCTGACGAAATTGTTTGGTCAATTGAGCTTGGTAACCTTGTAATTGTTTTAAATAAAATTGGCTAAAAACATTAGCAAAAATGGTGGCTTGCTGATGATTTTTTCCGATTGGACACAAGGTTTGGAGATCAATCTTATCTAGTGACGCTGTGAGTTGCTGATTTAAATGTACCTGCTGCTGCATGCTGGTAATTAATTGACTGGTAAACTGGCTACGATTTAATTGTGCTAACGCTTTTGTTAATTCAGCAGGTTCGATGGTATTAAACAGCTGATTTTTTATTTGTTTATCTAGGTTTGCCAAAGTTGTTAAGGCTTCTAGAGTGTCGTTTAATCCAGCCGCTTCGTTAATATTAAGAGTTTTGCCTAATTTAAACAGGGAGCTAGTTTCTGGCTCTGCCAATAACATGTGTTTAAATTGGCCATATAAATCAGCCCTTTTTTGTTGCTCAATTGCTATTAACTCAGTTTTAATCTGATTAGTAGCTAGTTGTTGAATGCATTCTGGCGCATGTTGGATAAAGTTGATTTGATATTTAATTTGCTCGCTTTGTGGGGCGACTTTTCCAAGCTGTGAGTTATGGTGTGCGATAAACTGACTCAGTTTACAGTGATTGATTTTCCCGAGTTCTAGTAAACTAAAGGTGACAGTTTGCTTTGACTGCCACTGACTTTTTACATGGATAGGTTTTAAGGGTTGCAAAGGCGCAAGTTTAAACTCATGCACATTTTGTAAGCGTGACTGATACGTTTGATAGGTATCAGTGGGTGAATCAGAGCACCCACTGAGTAGTAAACAGGTTAATAGGCTAGTTATAAATCTCATTGTTAATCCGCTTTTTGACGGTGACGAGCATTAATACAGCGGCCACGGTTAGGCCTAATATAATCCCGAGCCAAAATCCGTGAGGGCCCATCGCAGGCACAATCAAGTCTGTTCTACCTAATACGTAGCCTAAACTGAAGCCGATCAGCCAGTAGGAGATGAAGGTGATGTATGAAATGGGTTTTGTGTATTTTAGCCCTCTTAATACGCCATTTGCTGCGACTTGCAGCGCATCGGGTAATTGATAAAAACACGCGAGCACTAATATAGAAGAAGCTAATACGATAACCTCAGCATCATCAGAATAAATGCTACTGATAAAATCACGGCCAAGATAGGTGATAGAGGCTACGATTGCAGAGATGCCGATAGCGAGCATAAAGCTAGTAAAAATGGTTTGCTTCATTTCAGTGAAATTTTGTTGGCCAGCTAAATTCCCAACCCGTATACAAATCGCCATAGAAAGGCTCAGTGGCATCATAAATAGAACGGTTGAAACACTGGCTGCGACTTGGTGGCCCGAGACCACGACCGCCCCCATACTGGCAATAAAGAGTGGAATACATGCAAATAGCGTGACTTCAAAAAAGGTCGCAAGCGAAATAGGGATCCCCATTTTGAACATCACCCACATTGCATTGAGATTGGGTTTCATCGGGTGTTTTAATAAAAAGCGGCCATTAATTTTTTTACTAAAATAAGTATAGGTAATCATGCCTATTGCCATTGCCCAAAAAACCAACGCGGTGGCCACGCCACAGCCTGCACCACCTAGTGCAGGCATGCCAAAATGACCATGAATGAAAATATAATTAGCCGGAATATTAACTGCGAGTCCTAATACACTGATATAGAGTGCCGGTTTAGTGAGTGTCTTACCTTCGGAGACATTTCGAAATGTGCAGAATATAAGATAAGCAGGCAAACCGTATTTGACGAAGTTTATGTAATCTAAACTCATTGCTGCGACAGCGGGTTCCATGTCGATGTAGCTAATGGGAATGCTAATCCAAGTGATCACTATTAGCCCTAAGCACGTTAAAACAAGGGCCAGATAAATTGCTTGGTGTAATTGCTCGCGGATGCTGTGTTGGTCGTTGGCTCCATGGTGGTGTGCAACAATGCCTGTAAGGGCAAGTAAAATACCTTGCAGCGTCAACATGATAGGGATCCACAAGCCTGTTGCTATCGATAAAGCAGCTAAATCAGTGGGACTGACTTGGCCGGCCATGATAGTATCGACCACGCCCATTAGTACCTGAACGACTTGGGCTATAAAAACGGGTAAGGCAAGCTTCAGTAAATATTTGGCTTCCCATGGGCTGAATCTCATGATGATAATAACTGCTCAAAAAAATAAAACGTGATTGTAATCTAAATTGGTTTAGAGAAGGAAAATAAAATGTTTACCGGTATTGTACAAACCAAAGCGTCGGTGGTATCTGTCACGCAAAGTGAAGGAGTTAAACGTTTAGTTTTATCGGTTTCAGGGAAATATTTACAACAACTCGATATTGGTGCCAGTATTGCGATTAATGGCTGTTGCTTGACGGTTGTACATTATGAATTGGGTATGAAAGATGTCGTTGGGCAAGTGCACTTTGATGTCATTGACGAAACGCTGCGTTTAACTAATTTAGGTGAGCTAAAGCAAGGTACTCAAGTTAATTTAGAGCGCTCAGTGACGTTTGGTACGGAACTCGGCGGTCATATTGTCTCTGGGCATATTCATACTACGGCGCAATTACAAGTTGTGAGTCACACAGGTGATAACTGTTATTTTTACCTGACATTAGATCCGCGCTGGTTAAAATATATTCTGCATAAAGGGTTTGTATCAGTAAACGGTGCGAGCTTAACGGTGGGTGAAGTGACCGAAGAAGGTTTTTACTTACATTTAATCCCTGAAACACTCGAAGTGACCAATTTAGGTTTATTATCACAAGGTGATAGGGTCAATATTGAAGTCGACCAACAAACTTATACGATAGTCGAAACCATCGAACGTTATATGAAAAATCGTTAACAAGCTAAACACGTTAATAAAAGCCAATCGCAAGTTGATTGGCTTCAATCATTAAAAGACTTGTTCGTCGTCGCTATCTACATGTAGTTCAATGGTGTTGTGGAGATCATTAATATGCATGTTGAGGTGGATGGGGTTGCAACAAGCTGAACAATCTTCAAAATAATCTTGATCACCACAGGTGGTGTCAATTTCAACAAATACGTGGTGTCCACAGTGCGGACAACTAATTGATTGCATTTTATGGTCTTTCATAAAGCCAACTTAATTGTGCATTTTGCAGTAATCTAAGTGTAGCCTATCTGTCATGTTTTACCTTGCTGCAGTGTGGATTAACTGTGCTATTTTCTCTTTCGCTTCGATTAAATAATGACCTTGAAAAGCATTGGCATGCTGCAAAATATGGTAAAGCTGATAAAAAGGTTTGCGCTGCTCATACGAAGCGCTCAACGGGTAAGAGTGTTGGTAACCCTCATAAAAATCTGCTGGGAACTCACCAAATAATTGGCTCATGGCAATGTCGGCTTCGCGATCACCAAAATAACAGGCTGGATCAAATAAGGCGGGGGTACCGTCAACAAATCCTACATTGCCACGCCATAAATCGCCATGGAGCAAGGAAGGTTGTACGACGTGTGAATGAAGGGTGGCTTTGGTCAGTTCAATAAATTCGTCAATATCACAAAAGTGGAAGTCTTTTTCGGCTAATAATTGTAGTTGCCAGCCAATTCGTTGTTCAGCAAAGAAAATATCCCAATGCTTATGCCAGCGGTTCGTCTGTACGGTTTGACCTAAATAGTTATCGTCTGGCCAGCCATACATGGCTTGTTCATGTTTTTTGTGCATGAGTGCCACTGATTTACCCATTTCAAACCAGTCATTTTCTGCCTGATTAGTTAATGTCAGCCATTCTAAGACAATAAAACTATGGTTAAGCGTTAAGCCATAACATACACAGTCGGGGATAAATAGCGCACTGTGAAGGGTGAGCTCTTTAAGGTTGTAAGCTTCAGCTTCGAATTGTTCGAGTTTTTGTGGTGTATCTATTTTGACAAAAAATTGATGTTTATCATCACCAATTTTAAATGTCATGCTGTTTGAGCTTAAATTTAGCTGCTCTTTATGTGTGATACTAAATGAGATATTTCGTTGTTCGCTAATATGTTTTGAAATTGCGTGCCACATAATCAATTCGCTATTTAGTTTAAGAACAAGTTGGTGTGCAGGAGACACAGCTAAGTATGGCAAAAATAATCAAAACGGATAGTTTTTAAACAGGCTTTTAAATGACTAGCATCTTGTAATTATTAAACAATTATTTATAGATTAACTGCTTGAGATAAAAAGCATGCAACGCGTACAATACAGGCGTTTTGTACGTAACAATGAGAGGCTGCTGTGAATAAAAGCGTTATAACGAATCTGTTAGCCAGTGTATTAGTTTTTATTGGCTATGGGATTGATCATAAAGTGCTATTAACCGTTGGGTTGTTTGCGTTATCTGGCGCGTTTACCAATTGGTTAGCTGTGCACATGTTATTCGAAAAAGTGCCTTTTTTATATGGTTCTGGGGTGATCCCAGCTAAGTTCGAAGAATTTAAAACAGCGATAAAAACGTTGATAATGGAGCAGTTTTTTACTCAAGAGAACATCAATAAATTTATGAGTGAACAAAATGGTCAAGCGCATCATTTTGAATTATCGCCTATTATTGAGCAGATTGATTTAGGTCCAGCATTCGATAATTTAGTTGCAGTGGTTGAGCAATCTCAATTTGGCAGCATGCTCGCGATGTTTGGCGGTTCAGAAGCATTACAACCGATGAAAGAGCCCTTCATCGCTAAAATGAAAACATCCATCATTGATATGTCTCAAACGGATGAATTTAATGAAATGCTCAAAAGCCAACTCGTCAAGCCTGAAGTAATGGGGGATTTACAAGTAAAAGTGGCCAACATTATTGATGCTCGATTAGCTGAGTTGACCCCGCAAATGGTCAAAGAAATGGTTCAGACTATGATTAAAACTCACTTAGGATGGTTAGTTGTTTGGGGTGGGGTATTTGGTGGTCTATTTGGCTTAGTCGCTGGTTTGATTTAATTGTCATTGTCACAGAAATAACAGTGAATAAAGAAAAACCACTTTGATTATTCAAAGTGGTTTTTTTACAGTGATGCATTTAGCGCGAACCTGCAATGACGATATTGTCTTTGTCTAACATGGCTATATCTTTAATTGAAATTGAAGGGGCGTTTTCATATTTCAATAAACGACCTGTGCGATCAAGTTCATACACTTTGGCAAAACTTGCAATTGGCATGCTATTACATTTGACGACTTTGCTGACTGATTTTCGTGTCATCGAGTAGTCGTTGATGCGTTTAATTAAGTTGATTGGCTTATTTGAGGCAACGGCCATGCAAAGTTGTGTACTTGGGCTGCTATCTGCGGCAACAAACTTCTTAGCGTGTGCTTCGCTGGTAAAACTTGCAAGGCAAGCAATTGTGGTGGCGGTAAAACAAATGACTTTAGTGATGGTGTTCATGATACTCGTCCTTTTTGTAAGTTGACGAGTTAAGTATGCATTAAACGATGAGAATTCCTGTTAACAGTCCGCTACAAGGTGTAAGTAAGTGTGAAAAGGTGACACACTTAAAAAGCTTTATGTGTAAAAATAGTCAGTTAGATATTACAAAGTACTTGAATTAATTTGAGGTGGGTGCCCTAAACATTTTAATTTAGAGCACCAGGTGACAGATAGAGTGAAGAAGTGAAAAAGGAATCACTGTTTACCAATCGACACCTTTTAACGCTTTCACACCTGAATCAAACGCATGTTTAACGTTACGCACTTCTGAAACCGTGTCGGCGAGTTCAATTAATTCGCGGTGGGCTGCACGACCGGTGATCACCACACTTTGCATCGGCGGGCGATTATTAAGAGCCGTAATAACACGCTCTAACGACACATAGTCATAAGTGATCATGTATGTCAGCTCATCGAGTAACACTAAATCGAGAGTGTCATCTTGGAGCATTTTTTCACATTCGAGCCATATTTCTTCAGCAGCTTGGGTATCGGATTCTCTGTCTTGAGTATTCCAAGTAAAACCTGTGCCCATGACATGAAAGTCAACGCCGTTACGGGTTAATAATTCACGTTCGCCGCATTCCCAATTTCCTTTGATAAACTGTGCGACGGCACATTTAAGCCCATGGCCGACACCTCGCGCTACGGTGCCAAAACCCGATGTTGATTTTCCTTTACCATTACCTGTGATAACAATTAATAAGCCTTTGACTGTTTGTGCTTTGGCTATTTTATCATCGACCGCTTGTTTGAGTTTTTCTTGTCGTGCTTTATGGCGTTCGTTTTTATCAGACATGTGAATTTCCTAATACAATAATAAGAGTGATGTACCCTAAAACTTCGATAACTAGTTGAGCAAAGCCTAAACAATCCCCTGTGTAACCGGCAATATGATGTTCAAACCATTTGATAAGCAACTGCCGTGCAACTAAACAGACACTTATGATGATCAATAGTTGTAAAATATTGAGGTAGACGATATTCAGCACCATTAATACCAGCAAGGTTGACAGTACGATCACCCATAACGACAGTGTATCCATATTATTGGCTAAGGGCTTTGTTTTAGTGTTTAAATCGGCTGTAGCATAAGGTGCTGAATAAATGATAGATGTTGCCGTGGCCCGGCTTAATGTGTGCATTAAAATAAGGGCTAGCATAGGATTGGTTAATTGGCAGAGTAATAAAAATTTCAACCCTAACACACTCACTAACCCTAACGTACCGTACGTTCCTAAGCGTGAGTCTTTCATAATACTGAGCTTTCGCTCCGTGGTGTAGCCTCCGCCAAAGCCATCGCAAACATCAGCGAGGCCATCTTCGTGAAAACCACCAGTGAGATAAAACCCAGCTATCATAGAGACAAAGATTGCAGTGGGGAGATCCACTATTTGGTTAACCAGCCAGAGTACGGCGGCGCACATCACACCAATAAGACAACCAACGAGGGCAAAGTATCGGCTGGCTTGATTGAGTTTATCTGGGCTGAAGTCAACTTTTCCGATAGGAATACGAGTCAAAAAACCTAAAGCAATTAAAAATACACTCCACTGCTGCTTTATAACTGTCACAGTTCTATACCTAAATCGCTAAAACTTGCCATATCATTATAAAAACTCACTGCGGATTGGATCAGAGGTAACGCGAGGGCTGCACCTGTCCCTTCACCTAGACGTAAACCCAAGTCGAGTAGGGGAAGTTCATTTAGTGATTCGAGCATGGCTTTATGGGCTTGCTCTTTTGAACAATGAGCAAAAATCATCCATTTTTGGCAGTCAGGATTGATTTTGATTGCAAGCATTGCAGCAGCAGTGACAATAAAACCATCGATGATCATTAACATGTTATGATGCTTGGCACTTAGCATGGCGGCCACTAAGTGCGCAATTTCAAAACTGCCTAGCTGCAACAGAGTATCAAGTGGTGAGTGAGAAAAACTTTTGTTAAAACGCTCAAGTGCACGTTGTACTAATTGCTGTTTTTTAGCCAGTTGTGAATCATTAATACCCGTACCAATCCCAACCGTCTCGGTTGCACTGCGATTTAATAGTGAGGCCGCAATTGCGGCTGCGGGACTGGTATTGCCAATGCCCATTTCACCAAAGCCCACGATATTACAGCCTGTTTGACTCAGTTTTTTAATATAGTCTTCAGTAAAAGCTTCTGTTTGTTGCCATTGGCTTTGGGTAAGCGCAGGCTCAATACTGATATCACCACAGCGGCGATCTAAGCGATTTTTGATCAATTGTGGATGGTCAATATCAGTCAAAGTACCACAATCGATGACTTGCAGTTGCCAACCTAAAGTGCGAGCAAAACAATTGATGGCCGCGCCACCTTGTAAAAAATTATTCATCATCAATGCAGTGACATCACTTGGGGCGATGCTGATATTGTGTTGGCTGATCCCGTGATCGCCAGCAAACACCAGCATGTGAGGGGCTGTGAGGGTGAGTGTATCTGCTTGTTGATTGTGTGCAATTTTTAAAGCGATGCTTTCTAATTGGCCGAGTGATCCAAGAGGTTTAGTCTTTTGATCAATTATAGATTGGTAACGTGACATTAAAACGCTCAGAGTTTTGTTTGCCCTATTGTAGGGAAATCTAGATTGCCATACCAGCAAGAATCAACGCTGAATGAAGTAAAAATTCCGATGTGGCCGTGTTAGAGCACATTTCTTATCGCCAATATTTGTTACACTAGGGGCTATTGATCTTTCGTGATGATTTTTGCAGCGAATTGTTGGGTATTTATACAAGGAAGCGCTTTTGTGGTGTAGCGAGTTACACGAAAAAGCGATAACGCAGTAGAAATACCCAACAAACGCTGCCCGAAGGGTTCGGCTAAAAGCGTATTTCTCTTTGTTGAGCAGTATTTGCTTAGAATGACTAGGCTACACACTGCTCGTCGCGATAAAAACGCTTTTATCTCGAACAAAACTTAACCACGAAAGATTAACTGCCCCTAAGCAAAAATAATCGAGAGTAACATGAAGCACTTAATCTTGGGTGGCGTACGTTCTGGTAAAAGTCGTTTCGCTGAAAAGTTAGCTAAAGAATCAAAGGCACCCGTGGTGTATGTGGCTACCGCAGAATCGTTTGATACAGAAATGACGCACCGAATCGCGCGCCACCAGCAACAGCGCCCTCATGCTTGGTTAACGATTGAGTGCCCACTTGAACTGACTAATATTTTAACTGATCCAAGTTATCAAAATCAGACCTTATTAATAGATTGCATGACACTTTGGCTAAATAATTGGCTGTACAGTGTCTCACTGCAACATCAGAGTACCGAATACGGCTCTCACTTTCGTAAAGATTTTGAGCGCCAGTTTGATGTGGTAAAACAGCAGTTTATCGAATCGTTACAGGGCTTTTCTGGTACTGTGATTTTGGTCAGTAATGAAGTCGGTTTTTCTATTACGCCTGATAATCCTTTGTCGCGCGTATTTGCTGATTATCAGGGCTGGCTCAACCAAGCATTAGCCGAAGTGTGTGATACGGTAACGCTGGTTGTTGCTGGGTTGCCTTTAACATTAAAGGAAGCGCAATGAACACTTTTGTGTATTTACTTCGGCACGGGCAAGTATCTGGAGAGCCATGCTTAAGAGGGGTCACCGACGACCCTGTTACTGAGCATGGTTTAATGCAGATGCAGCAAGCGGTATGTAACAAAGAATTTGATGTCGTGATTACCTCTTCACTAGTGCGTTGTTCACAGTTTGCAACTGAGTATGCAGCCACACATAACCTCCCTTTGATAGTTGAGCCTGCACTGGAAGAAATTAATTTTGGAGATTGGGAAGGTCTGCCATATTCTAGCCTTTTCAATCAGAAAAATAGCCCTGCGGAGCAATACTTTGCGAATCCGTATTTACACTCGATCCCCAATGGTGAACTCACCCGTGATTTTGACCATCGGGTCTACTCAGCAATACATACCCACGTGCAACAGCATTTGGGTCAACGCATGTTAATCGTCACACATGCAGGGGTGATCCGCAGTCTGTTGGCTCAGTGCTTAGGCTTTGGTTTCGTTGATAAAAACACAGGATATTTGCCCGTTAAAATTGAACATGCCGCATTGATATTATTTGAATGTTTTTCAAATAGTGACAATCAGTTAACCTTGACGTTATCTCTTTAAAACGCATTATGCGAATAAGGGATAATTTCACCCTTATTCTTTGTGATTTTGCCGCCAAAGAATCGCATTCTCGTATAGACTTCGCTAAAGTGTTGTTATCTATAAAAAGGAGAACAACAATAATGCGACACTTTGCCCCATCGGTGATGATGATTGCTCTCAGCGCAGCGTTAGTAGGCTGTAATGAGTCTGGTCCTCAAGATCCAAAAGTTACAATCAATAAAAACCCATATCCAAGTACGTATCAAGCTTTACCCAGTTCACAGACATTAATCCAAAATGCCGTCGTACTGACTGGTACAGGTGAGCGTTTGGATGATGCTGATGTGTTACTGGTTGACGGTAAAATTAGTCAAATCGGCCAAGACTTAATAGCTGATGGCGCAACGGTGATTGATGCAAAAGGTAAATGGGTCACGCCTGGTATTATTGATGTTCATTCTCATTTAGGGGCGTATCCGAACCCGGGTGTTGAATCTCACCAAGATGGCAACGAAATGACGAGTCCAGTGACCGCAGAAGTGTGGGTTGAGCACTCTGTTTGGCCACAAGACCCAGGTTTTAATACGGCACGTGCAGGTGGTATTACCACAATGCAAATTCTACCAGGCTCTGCCAACTTAATTGGTGGCCGTGGTGTGACGCTTAAAAATGTACCTGCACACACGATGCAAGCGATGAAATTTCCAGATGCACCGTATGGTTTAAAAATGGCGTGTGGTGAAAATCCAAAACGTGTTTATGGCAGCCGTCATGTGGCGCCTCAAACGCGTATGGGTAATATGGCCGGCTACCGCGATGCATTTGTACTTGCGACTGAATATAAAATGGCGTGGGAAAAATACGACCGTGATTATGCCGCGGGCAAAAATCCAGAAGCACCGAAGCGTGACTTAATGCTTGATACCCTCAAAGGTGTGTTAGATGGTGAAGTGATGATCCACAATCATTGTTATAAAGCCGAAGAAATGGCCATGATGATTGATTTATCAAAAGAGTTTGGTTACCACGCCGGCACTTTCCACCACGGTATTGAAGCGTACAAAATTGCAGATTTGCTGGCTGAAAATAAAAACTGTGCGGCACTTTGGCCAGATTGGTGGGGCTTTAAAATGGAAGCCTACGATATGGTACATGAGAACATAGCCATCGTTGATGCGGTTAAAAACTCGTGTGCAATTGTGCATTCTGATTCAGACACCACTATTCAGCGCTTAAACCAAGAAGCGGCTAAAGCGATGACAAGTGGCAATCACATTGGTTATGACATTAAAGAACAAGATGCCATTACTTGGATCACGGCTAATCCTGCAAAATCGCTCGGTATTTTAGACAAAACAGGTACTTTAGAGTCAGGTAAACAAGCGGATGTGGTGATTTGGAATCAAAACCCGTTCAGTGTTTATGCCCATGCCGAACAAGTATTTATTGATGGTGCGAAAGTATTTGATCGTTATGATGAAAAATACCAAGCTAAAAGTGACTTTATGTTAGGTCAGCGATAAGGAGATGATAAAAATGAATGGTTTTAAAAAGTCTGTTTTAGCTGTTGCCTTATTGTCTGGTTTTTCAGCATTTGCGGCACCTGTCGCCATTACTAATGCAACTGTCTACACAGTGACTGAGCAAGGCATCCTTGAAGGTGCCACAGTCGTGATGGATGAAGGAAAAATTATTGCGATTAATCCTGAATCACATAACGCAACGCAAATAATTGATGCTGAAGGGAAAATATTAAGCCCTGGTATTATCAGTTCGCTTAATCAGCTAGGGTTAGTCGAAGTGGGTGCTGTGGCGGCTTCTCGTGATGCCGGCGATAAGAAAGCGGATATTACCTTTGATCCGAGTTTAGCGTTTAATCCGCGTTCAAGCTTGATCCCGTATGCACGTAAAGGTGGCATTACCCGTGACGTGATTGCGCCTTCAGGTGGAGACGAAATTTTTGCAGGATTAACTTCTGTTGTGGATTTGTCGGGTGAATTCGACAGCGTATTGACGCCCCGTAATGCCGTGTTAGTTGAATTGGGTGAACGCAGCAAAGGCTCTCGCGCTTACAGCTTACAAGAGTTGATTGATACTTTAGACGGCCAAGCGAAAAAGCTTGAAAAAGCCGCTAAAAAATCAAAAAAAGATGACAAAGATGACAAAGAGCCATCTAAAAAAGAAACAATCTTAACTGAGTTGTTATCTGGTGATAAGCCACTGATTGTTGAAGTGTCACGGGCGCAAGATATGCTTGAATTGATTAAACTGAACACTCAGTTTAAAAAGTTAAAGATGGTTTTTGCTGGCGCACATGACGCATCTGTGATTGCTGAACAATTAGCGCAAGCTAACATACCGGTTATTATCAGTGTTGTTGCGAATTTACCAGGCAGTTTTGACTCTTTAAATTCATCACTCACCACTGCTGGCGTGCTTGAAAAAGCTGGTGTGAAAGTTCTGTTAACAATTGGGGGCGATGCCAGTCACAACATGTATCAACTTCGTTATGATGCTGGTATTGCAGTTGCCAATGGCATGAGCCCAGAAGGTGCTTTAAAAGCTGTAACTGCGAATGTGGCCGATGTATTTGGTATTAACGCAGGACAAATCGCTGTTGGTAAAGCTGCAGATTTAGTCCTTTGGAGTGCCGATCCGTTTGAAATAAGCTCTAAAGTAGAAAAAATGTGGATTGGTGGTGAGCAATACAGCACGCAATCTCGCCAAGATAAACTTGCCGAGCGTTATACAAAAGAATCTGCATTACCTCGTGCTTACACTAAATAATAAATTTATATCTGTGTAATGACATAAGTACGATGTCTATTAAAAACCGCTTAAGTTGTTTAAGCGGTTTTTTTATTTAACGTAAGATATTTTCGAGATCTTGTTTGAAAAGATAATAAGCAGTGAAATAGCGAATAGTGATAAAACAGCTGACGATAAATAACATTGATCAAGTCAATCTATAGTGAGTCGTTAATTGTTGAATCAGATGAACTAAACCTAGCATAAATCCTGATACTTAAATCCCAAAAACGACAGTCGAAAACGCCTCTTTTTGCCATTGCCTAACGATAATAAAAGTCGAAATGACAGGCTACAGATACAAAAAAAAGGCCAGTCGGCCTTTAGTTAATCAGTATCAGAAAATTAGATTTCTGACTGTGAACGGGGATATGTTCGTTCCATAATTTCGACATACGCCGAAACAAAGGCTGATTCTTGGAATTTTTTAAGACCAGTTGATTCGAAGTCAATTGGTAAAGGGTTACGCTTTAGTTGATCTTTGATGTCAGTGGCCGACAATAATACAACATTGATCGTGTCAATCAGCTGAATCGCAGTTTCCATTTTAAAACCGACTGCGCTACCTGCAAACTTGCCATTGTGTGGGCGTTGTTTGATTGCAACAGTATCAACCTGGTAATCTTCAAGTAACTTTTTAAAATCAAACTGAAACTTCTTAACTTGTTCAGCATCGTTTGAGTTAGATAACGTAAAGCGTGTTTGGCGCACGTCGCGAATATCAAAAACATCGTCTTCTTTGCTTAATAAACAAAGCAGGATTTCGCTGCCCTTGATTTCTACACCACATGTTCTCATTGTATATTCCGGTAATCTAAAAAATTTTTTTCAGTATATCATCGAATGCTTTTTACTGTCGTGAAGATTTTATTTTTTAACGATGTCGATATACACCAAAGCATGATCACTGCTAATTTTTTGTGTTTGAGGTGATGTATTGACTATATGTTGATCTAAGGCGTGATATTGCATTACAAATTTTGAATCTGTGTGGCTGAGCATTTTATCGGTGAGAATATAATCAAGCACTTTACCTTCATCGCGGTAATAATGAGTAGGCGTTCGAGGAGTCATTAATGGGTAGGAATCGTTTAACCCGAGTGTCGCTTCTTCTGGGTTCGGATCATCAGGCACTGAATTAAAAATAAACCCTAAACCCTCAGCATTGATTTGATCATTGAAATCGCCCATCACTATGGTGTGAACGTGTTGGTTGGCCTGTGTTGTAATTACATCATTAAAGAGCAGTGCTAACTCTAAGGTGCGTTGCATATCACTGTGATATCGGCCAATTGTTTCATTTATCAGCGCATTAGCATATGAATGTGGTTCAAATTGGTTGTCAGTGTAGTGAGATAAAGGGGTCGGGCGCTTGGATTTCAAATGGACAATATAAAAACAGGTAGGTCCCATATCCGGTATGTTTATCAACGCTTTTATCGGTAAGCGATTAAATTTAAATTCAGTAGGAAGATTCAAGGCGCTCAACAAAGATTGATTGGCGGTTACTGCGTGTGTGGACACAAACGGGTATTTCGATGCTATAGCTACAACAGGGCGAAAAAACAAAAAAGGATCGTCTTCATCTATTTTTGGTGAAGTAACCGTGGCGAAGTAAGGTAATCCATGGGTCAAACAGATTATTTTAAGTTCCTCAATACTAAAGACTTCTTCAAATCCAATGACATCAGGGTTGAGCGCTGTTAATTGCTTAGCTAACCAGTCGTTTTTTTCTTGCCATTGCAAGGCTGTGTAATGATCATCAGGATGATAATAACTAAAGGGGGGGGCTGCATAATTGAATAAATTTAGTGAAGCAATACGCAGGGTTGTGGGAGATGGGATCGGTTCAGCCATTGGTTTGTCTTTTGTTGTTCATCTCCCAAGTATGCGAGTAATCAGACAGATGTCAAAATAGGCTGTTGATATTGCCTTATTTAATCTTGTAATTATCGAATAAAAAAGACAAAATGCATTTTTTGTAGTTTTGTAAACTACACGTGCAGCCAAATGCTTACTCGTAAAAGCGTTTTATGCGTTGTATTTTTTTATCATTTTTATTGCTACACGTGATGCATTGTAGGGATCACCACTGTAGAAAGGAAATATCATGCCAATTATTACTCTTCCTGACGGTAGTCAACGTCAATTCGAACACGCTGTCTCTGTAATGGATGTCGCTTCAGATATCGGCCCAGGTCTTGCCAAAGCCACCATCGCTGGTCGAATTAACGGTGAACGTGTTGATGCATGTCAACTCATTACTGAAGACAGTCAATTACAAATTATCACAGCAAAAGACGATGACGGTTTAGAAATTATTCGTCATTCTTGTGCGCATTTATTAGGGCACGCAATTAAGCAACTATATCCTGATGTTAAAATGGCGATTGGTCCAACGATTGACAATGGCTTTTATTATGACATCGACATGGAGCATTCATTAACTCAAGACGATCTTGATGCGCTTGAAAAACACATGCTTAAGCTTGCTAAAACTAATTATGATGTTGTTAAGAAAGTAGTAAGTTGGCAAGAAGCCCGCGATGCCTTTGCTGCACGTGGTGAAGAATACAAAATAGAAATTCTTGATGACAACATCAGCCGTGATGACAAGCCTGGCTTATATCACCACGAAGAATATATCGATATGTGTCGTGGTCCACATGTACCAAACATGAAGTTCTGTCATCATTTCAAAATTATGAAAGTCGCGGGTGCTTACTGGCGCGGTGATTCAGACAATAAAATGTTGCAACGTGTTTATGGGACTGCTTGGGCTGATAAAAAACAATTAGCAGCCTATTTAAAGCGTCTTGAAGAAGCTGAAAAACGCGACCACCGTAAAATCGGTAAAGCACTCGATTTATGGCACTGGCAAGAAGAAGCACCAGGAATGGTTTTCTGGCATAACGATGGCTGGAGCATTTATCGCGAACTTGAAGAGTTTGTTCGTGAAAAGTTACGCGAATATAAATACGAAGAAGTGAAAGGTCCGATGATGATGGACCGTGCTTTGTGGGAAAAATCAGGCCACTGGGATAAATATAAAGATGGCATGTTCACGACTGAGTCTGAAAAACGCGAGTATGCAATCAAACCAATGAATTGCCCTGGCCATGTTCAGATTTTTAATCAAGGTCTTAAATCATACCGTGATTTACCACTTCGCATGGCTGAGTTTGGCTGTTGTCACCGTAATGAGCCATCAGGTGCATTACACGGGCTGATGCGAGTGCGTGGTTTTACTCAAGATGATGCACATATCTTCTGTACAGAAGAACAAATTATGGCTGAAGTCTCATCATGTATCCAAATGGTATACGACACATACGAAACATTCGGTTTTGAAAAAATCGTTGTTAAGTTATCGACGCGTCCTGAAAAACGCATTGGTGACGACGAAATGTGGGATAAAGCCGAAAAAGCCTTAGCTGAAGCATTAACCGCTAATGAGATTGAATTTGATTACCTACCAGGTGAAGGGGCGTTTTATGGCCCTAAAATCGAATTCACTTTATATGATTGTCTAGATCGTGCATGGCAATGTGGTACAGTGCAGCTCGACTTTGCATTACCAGGTCGTTTAGGTGCAACGTATGTTGCAGAAAATAACGAACGACGTACGCCTGTGATGATCCACCGTGCAATTTTGGGTTCGATCGAACGATTCATCGGTATCTTAACGGAAGAGTATGCGGGTCAATTTCCGACGTGGTTAGCACCAAAACAAGTTGTCGTAATGAATATTACTGACAAACAAGCTGATTATTGTCACGAAATTGTAGAAAATTTGAATAAACTTGGATTTAGAGCCTGTGCTGACTTGAGAAATGAGAAGATAGGCTTTAAAATCAGGGAGCATACTTTGAAGCGTATTCCGTACTTATTAGTAGTAGGGGATAAAGAAGTTGAGCAGAATGAGATTGCAGTTCGTACTCGTACTGGTGAAGACTTAGGTAAATTCAAAGTAGATGATTTCATTAGCAAATTATCTGAAGAAATAAATAATAGAATTTAATAGTGCAAAGCGCGCAATTAATATACAATTACGCGCTTTGTTTAATTTAGTATCTCTTGGAGGAACGCATCATTAGAGGCGGAAAGAAGGGTCAACAAACGACTCAGAAAAATCGGATCAATGAAGACATTACAGGCAAAGAAGTCAGGCTAATTGATATAGATGGCGAGCAAGCTGGTATTGTGTCCTTACGTGACGCACAAGCTATGGCAGATGAAGCCGGAGTTGATCTGGTTGAAATCAGCCCCAATGCTGAGCCACCTGTTTGTAAGGTTATGGACTACGGCAAGTTCATTTTCGAAAAAAGCAAAGAACTAAAAGAGCAAAAGAAGAAACAAAAGCAGATCCAGATTAAGGAAATCAAATTCCGTCCTGGTACTGATGATGGTGACTACAATGTGAAATTACGTAGTTTACGTAAATTCCTTGAAGGCGGCGATAAAGCCAAGATCACTATCCGTTTCCGTGGCCGTGAAATGGCTCACCAAGAAATTGGTATTGCTTTATTGAACCGAATTAAAACTGATTTAGAAGACATCTCATCTGTAGAGTCTTTCCCTAACAGAGTTGAAGGTCGCCAAATGGTGATGATGATGGCTCCGGTAGCGAAAAAATAAGTTAGTGAACGAATTTAAATCAGGTTTACAAGCGAACTGAAATGTTACACCTGATTTAACCGGCAAAAAAGTAATGTTTTATTGCATTCGCCGGATAAGGGAGTAAGTAAGGCCTTAAAAGTGTTGAAGTAATTCAGCCGCCTGCTTACTTAATATTAATGCAATCTCATGGAGTAATTGCAATGGGCTATAAATTAAAAAGCCACAGTGGCGCTGCAAAGCGTTTCAAAAAGACTGCTTCTGGCGGTTTCAAGCGTAAGCAATCGCATCTTCGTCATATCTTGACTAAGAAATCTTCTAAGCGTAAGTCACACTTACGTCCTAAGACAATGGTTCACAAACGTGACGTTGGTTTAGTTTCACGTATGTTACCATTCGCTTAATAGGAGTTTTTAATCATGGCAAGAGTTAAACGCGGTGTTATCGCACGTCAACGTCACAAGAAAGTTTTAAAGCAAGCTAAAGGTTACTACGGAGCACGTTCACGTGTTTACCGCGTAGCATTCCAAGCGGTTACTAAAGCAGGTCAATATGCTTACCGTGACCGTCGTGCGAAGAAACGTACTTTCCGTCAATTATGGATTGCACGTATCAACGCAGCTGCACGTCAAAATGGTCTTTCTTACAGCCGTTTCATTAACGGTCTTAAAAAGACTTCTGTAGAAATCGATCGTAAGATCCTTGCAGATATCGCAGTATATGACCAAATCGCTTTCGCAGCATTAGTTGCTAAAGCAAAAGAAGGTCTATCAGCGTAAGCTTTTGATTGAAAGCAAACGTTAAAAGGGAACTTAGGTTCCCTTTTTTGTGTTTGAAATTCGACTATTTTGATTTGTTAAGTAACCTATCAAGCATTCTCGTCGATAAAATACGTTTTAAATAACCAAAAAGGTAAGTCGGAAACGTCACATAATAGCGAGGCTTAGCTCGTTTACTCTCTAAAGCATGTATTAGCGACTTAAGGACTGCTTCAGGCCCTAATGTAAATGGCTGAGGTTTAGTTTGGCTCTCTAAACGCTGTTGTTGTGCTAAGTAGTTTTGCTTATGGCTGCTTGATTCGATATCGATATTTTTCGTAAAAGCGATGAGTGCATTGGCCCTGAATTTTGATTCAATCGGCCCTGGCTCTATTAAGCTAATTTGTATTTCAGTATTTTTAAGCTCTAACCTAAGCGTATCTGTTAACCCTTCTAAGGCAAATTTACTTGCATTGTATGCCCCACGATACGGTAAACATACCAGCCCCAGTACTGACGAATTTTGAATAATCCGTCCACTTGGTTGCTTTCGCATGACTTTAATAACCTGACAAGTTAACTCATGCCAGCCAAATAGGTTTACTTCAAATTGTTGTCTTAACGCATCAGTGGGTAAATCCTCGACTGCGCCAGGTTGCCCATATGCGCCATTATTAAATAGGGCATCTAACTGTCCATTCGTGATGCTAAGTGCTTCTTTTAGCCCTTTATGAATGCTTTGCGTACAAGCTAAATCAAGTTGAACGCAGTGCAAACCTAAGGACTTTAAACGCGCCACATCATCGAGTTGGCGACAACTTGCCACCACAAGATAACCTCGAGCATGTAGCTCTTGGGCGCAATAAAGGCCAATACCAGAAGAGCAGCCAGTAATTAATATTGATTTACTCATAGTTAAAAATCATTGTTATTAGAGGTTTAGTTGAGCTTATCATAATTTTTGTTACCCTAAGAGCATCAGCCCATGTGTTTTATGTATTAGGAAGGATTGTCCATGCAAAAAGCGGTTATTAGTATGCTTATATTATTTGTGGTATGTGGATTAAACGCTGAAGAGCCAAAATCAGTTATTTTGAGTGTTGATAATTACCCGCCTTATATTGATGGGCGACGTTATGACAAAGGAACGCTTGGAAAAATCGTCGAAACGGTTTTTTCTCATCATCATCGTAAAGTGAAGTTCGAGTTTATGAGTTGGCCTGAAACGCAACTTAAGATAGAACAAGGACAAGGGTTTACATTTATGTGGTATAAATCTGAAGGCAGTGCACTTGATTGGATTTATTCACAGCCGATTGATTACCTAGAGACTGATTTAGTCTTTAAGCGAGATAAGCTTATTCAGTTTCAGCGCCTAGATCAGCTGCGCAAATATAAGATTGGCCTCACACATGGTTATAGTTACGGAAAACAATTTGATGAATATAAGCAATACTTATCAATTGTAGAATCACAATCGGATTATGAAGGGTTAAAACGATTGTTAGCTTCAGAGATAGATATTTTACTCGTTGAACCATTAGTCGCAAAAAGTTTGCTCAATGACTGGTTCTCAGGCGAAATGGACAACGTAAAATTTCAGCATGTTGATTACCTATCAAGACAACCAATCTATTTAGTGTGCAGCCAAAAATATGCAGGTTGCGCGCATGGTATATCACTTTTTAATCAATCATTGCGCCAGCTTAAAGCAGATAATAAATTATAAGAGAATAAAACTCATGCTATCAATATTAGCCTTATCTGTTGCATTAAGCGCAGATTTTCACTTACCGCCTAATTTACCTTGGAATGGAAAAAGTGCACATTTAATACAGCCGTCACATCCTTTAGTCACCGAGTTTGAGTTGTCTGAAGGTCAAAGCAGCCCTGATTACTCAACAACCATGGCTTATCTAAATAAAATAGCAACTGAACACCCTGATATTTTTAGCATAGAAACCATTGGTACAAGCGATCAAAATCGCGATATTTTAATGCTCAGAGCAGCCGAGAATCCTTCTGTTAATAAACCCACATTATTAATTCAGGCTGGTATTCATAGTGGTGAAATAGATGGTAAAGATGCCGGTTTTATGTTGTTACGAGACATTGCCACATCATCAAAGCGAGCGTTATTAAAGAAAGTTAACTTATTGTTTATCCCTATTTTAAATGTTGATGGGCATGAACGTAGCTCAGCCTATAACCGAATTAATCAACGAGGCCCTGCAATAATGGGCTTTCGGAGTAATTCCAAAAATTTAAATCTAAATCGCGATTATACTAAACTCGAGACGCCCGAAGTCGCAGCCTTAGTCAAGGTGGTGAACCACTATCAACCCGATTTATACATAGATGTCCATGTGACCGATGGCGCTGATTATCAATACGACGTGACTTATGGATATATGCCTTCTTTTGCGAGTGATTCTCCAAAAATTTCCCAAGTGCTCGATGATTATTTAAAACCTGAAATCGATACTGCACTAGAGGAAATGGGGCATATACCAGGGCCGCTCGTATTTGTTATGAACAAGCAAAATATAAAAGAAGGCTTAGCTGGCTGGGTGGCAACACCACGATTCTCGAATGGCTGGGGAGATTTACGTAATCTGCCAACTATATTGGTCGAAAATCATTCTTTAAAGCCTTACAAGCAGCGAGTATTAGGGACTTATGTTTTTCTTGAAGCGACCATTAACGCGTTAGCCAAGCACAAAAAAAACCTTAAAACAGCTGTTTTAACCGAGCAGAATCAACTACCTCGTCAGCTAGTTGGACGCCGAACTTATAGCAAAAATCCGGATTACCTTGATTTTAAAGGGATTAGTTTTAGCCATTTTGACAGCTCATTAACAGGTCAAAAAGAAGTAAAATACACAGGAAAAGCGGAAACATTTAAGCAATTGCCTATATTTTGGCAAAAAGAGCCTGCAGTGGTATTAGATGTTCCAAGGCGTTTTTATATTCCATCACATTATCAAGATATAGTTGCCAAATTAACATTACAAGGCGTGAAGGTTTCACAAGTATCGAAACCGAGCACGTTATCACTAACGCAATTCGTTATTTCAGATTATCAGTTTGATCCGTTGCCATTTGAAGGGCGGATGCGGGTCAGTGCTGATTTTAATCAAACCAGTATGACCACAGAAATAGATACTAGTTGGTTTGTAGTTGACGCTGATCAGGCACTGGGTAAGTTGGCGACTCATTTGCTTCACCCAAGCGCAGTGGATTCATTTTTTCAGTGGGGCTTTTTTAATACTGTTTTTCAGCGTACTGAGTATGTCGAAAATTACGCCTTAATTCCGTATGCGACACAAATGCTTGCTGATAATCCCGCGCTCAATCAAGAATTCAAAAATAAATTAGCCAATGATGCCAAGTTTGCAGCATCGGCAAAAGAGCGTGCAGCATGGTTGTATCAGCAAACACCTTATTATGATCAGGGGTATTTGAAATACCCTATCTTATTTGAGTATTAATATGTTAAAAATTAACATTCAGCCTGTGACGGCTTTTGCCCAAAATAGCAGTTTATTAATTTGCCCAGTCACTCAACAAGCTGTTTTGGTTGATCCGGGTGGGGATCCACAAATATTGATTGATCTTGTCGATAAAAATGACTGCAATTTAGAACGGATATTGCTGACACATGGCCATTTAGATCATGTTGGAGCGGCGAAGGTGCTGGCTGAGCATTTTGGTGTAACAATGATAGGCCCGCATATAGACGATAAGTTTTGGTTTGATGCCTTGCCACAGCAAGCACAGATGTTTGGATTTTCACCTATAGAGGCTTTTTTGCCTGATGCTTGGTTAGCTCATGGTGATGAAATCTTATTTGGTGAGCAGCAATTAGCAGTGCGCCATTGCCCAGGTCATACACCTGGCCATGTGGTCTTCATCAATCATGCCAGCCAAAGTGTAATAGTCGGCGATGTGTTATTTAAAGGCTCCATAGGTCGTACTGATTTTCCAAAAGGGGATCAAGCCCAGCTGATTGATTCAATAAAAACACAGCTGTTTACATTACCGGGCGAGTTTATTGTTTATCCTGGACATGGACCAAGTACTACGATTGGGGAAGAAAGGCAAACCAACCCGTATCTAAGTGGTCGGTTTGGTTAATTTAAACAAAATGACAGACAAATACTGAATTGGTCTGTATAATTTTACTAACAATTGATTAAATAAAGAATTAATAATGTCATTGAATCAAGTTGATCGCCAGATTTTGGCTTTACTACAAAAAGATGCAAGTTTATCAACCGCAGAAATTGCGGATAAGGTTGGCTTGTCACAATCTCCTTGTTGGCGTCGCATTGCACGATTAGAGCAAGAAGGGTATATCACCAATAAAGTCGCATTACTGGATCCGAAATTACTGGGTTTTGATATGCTGGTGTATGCCCACGTCCGTTTATCGAGCCATGGCCGTGCACAATTAGCGCAATTTGAAGAGCTGATCATGAGTTATGATGAAGTCACTGAATGTTACAGTATGGCAGGCACAATGGACTTTATGTTGCGGATCATCTCAAAAGGAATTGAAGGCTATGAGCATTTTGTGCGCGATAAGTTACTGAGTTTAGATTATGTGCAAGAAGTGCATTCTAATGTCACCATGACGTGTGTGAAACGCAGCACAGCACTTCCTCTGTAACTAATATTCAAATCATTTAAATGGCAGGAACCACGATTTAAAATTGTGTCCTGCCATTTTTGTTTTAAGCTTAAAACCAAGGGTTTAATTGTAGCTAAAGTGAATTTTTGCTAGAATTTGCAACCATTTTTTTAGATAAAACCAACAGGAACGGGATAATTAATGTTTAATTTGCTGAGTCGAGCACCTAAATCGGCCAAAAATGATGTACTTTCAGGTTTAACAGTTGCATTAGCACTTGTCCCTGAAGCTGTTGCCTTTGCATTTGTGGCACATGTTGATCCGTTAGTCGGTTTATATGCGGCTTTTATTGTTGGTTTAATCACCGCTATCTTTGGTGGACGCCCTGGCATGATCTCCGGTGCAACGGGTGCGCTTGCGGTCGTAATGGTGAGTTTAGTCATTGACCACGGTGTCGAGTACTTGTTTGCAACTGTGTTGTTAATGGGCTTTCTGCAAATTATGGCCGGCATTTTTAAACTTGGTAAATTCATTCGAATGGTGCCTCATCCGGTTATGCTTGGCTTTGTGAATGGCCTTGCGATTGTGATTTTCTTAGCACAATTGTCACAATTCAAAACGCCAGATGAAAGCGGAATCATGCAATGGATGCAAGGGGAAGCAATGTATATCATGTTAGGCCTTGTTGCTTTAACTATGGCTATTATTCATTTTTTACCAAAATTGACGACGGCTATTCCATCATCATTGGCTGCAATTGTCGTCGTGACAGGTATCGTAATTGGTTTTGATCTTGAAGCACGCACTGTTGTTGACTTTTTACGCGGGATGACTGGCGATGCCAGTGCAACCCTTGCTGGCGGTTTACCAACTTTCCATATTCCAAATGTGCCATTTAATTTTGAAACATTACAAATTATCTTCCCATATGCGTTGGTTTTAGCGGCTATAGGATTAATCGAATCTTTATTAACGCTTACTCTTATTGACGAAATAACAGAAACTCGTGGTAATGGTAACAAAGAGTGTATTGGCCAAGGTGCGGCGAACGTAACGTGTGGTGTGTTTGGCGCCATGGGTGGCTGTGCGATGATTGGTCAATCAATGATTAATATTAACTCCGGTGGTCGTAGCCGCTTATCTGGCATCACTGCAGCCCTGATGTTACTGGTTTTCATTGTTTTTACCTCAAGTCTAATCGAGATGATCCCACTGGCTGCGTTAGTGGGGGTAATGTTTATGGTGGTGTTAGGTACCTTTGAGTGGTCAAGTTTACGTATAATGAACAAAGTGCCTAAATCAGATGCGTTTGTGATTGTATTGGTTTCAGGTGTGACAGTAGTGACAGATTTAGCGATTGCTGTGTGTGTCGGGGTCATAGTATCGGCGTTAGTTTTTGCTTGGCAGCATGCAAAACACATTTATACATCGGCTTATATCGATTCAGAAGGCTCTAAAGTGTATGAATTACATGGCCCGTTATTCTTTGGTTCAGTTAAAAACTTTTTGGAGTTGTTTGATATTAAAAATGATCCAAATGATGTCATTATCGAATTCAAACATAGCCGAGTGGCCGATCACAGTGCGATTGATGCGATTGATACGTTAGCCGAACGCTATACAAAAGCGGGCAAAAAACTTCATTTAAGACATTTAAGTCAAGACTGTATACAACTATTAGAAAAAGCATCAGACTTAGTTGAGTATAACGTAATCGAAGATCCGACTTATAAAGTCGTGTCGGATAAACTGGGTTAAGGTTACGTCCAATAAGTTTAAAAAAGGCGCTTCGGCGCCTTTTTTGTTTGCGTTAAGGTGCAATAAAAGCAAGATGATTAACAGTGTTTTATTAACGGAACATTTTATAATGCTTAAAACATTCAACAAGATCGTCTTATATTTTGAATTGGCAACAACTGGTAGAAAACCGACATAAATTTTTCTGGGTCTTACAGGTCGCAGGCTGGTTAGGTTATGCGTTATTAAATTATATCGGTTCTAAAGTATTTGAAATGCGTGATATCTATATCTTTGTCATCATTTTGAATGCGTATGCAGGTTGTTTGATGACGATCCCATTGCGCTACCTTTATCGTCGAATTTGGAATGCAAAGCCCGTCGTTTTATTAGGTGTGGTGTTTAGTGCATCGTACGTAGTCGGTACGCTTTGGTCAGTTGTACAAAAGTTTAACTTATGGGAGATTTATCGTCATGGTTATCGCCCAACAGAATGGTTTTATTACTTTCAACAAGGTTTAGACTCGGTCTATATCGTGTTATGTTGGAGTGGTTTGTACTTTGGTGTTAAGTACTATCAATTGCTGCAAAGTGAAAAACAAAAAGCGCTAAAAGCCAACACTATGGCCCATGAGGCGCAACTAAAAATGCTGCGGTATCAATTAAACCCTCATTTTTTATTTAATACCCTCAATGCAATTTCAACATTAATTTTGGTTGAAGAAAACAAAAATGCCAATCAAATGGTTTCGCGTTTAAGTGACTTCCTGCGTTATACACTCAATACTGATCCGATCAAAAAAGTACCATTAGAACAAGAAATTCATGCACTAATGCTGTATCTTGAGATAGAGAAAGTGCGATTTGAAGACAGACTATCGGTTGATGTCGACATCAGTGTACAAGCAAATAGGGCGTTGGTACCGAGTTTGATCTTGCAGCCCTTGATTGAAAATTCAATTAAATATGCAATAGCCTCACTTGAGACAGGCGGGCAAATACAAATTAGCGCACAAGTTTTTGCAAATGAACTATTGCTCGAAGTCAGTGACAATGGCCCAGGGACTGATATTATCTCAGGTGAGCTGGCAAAATTATCAGGTGTGGGTTTAGCAAACACCAAAGATAGACTTAAAACGCTCTATGATAACAATTATTCTTTTGTGCTCGCTGATAATGAGCCGCAAGGGCTAAAAATTAACATTCGTGTTCCTTATGAAAGGGCAAAAAAGCATGACTAACATAAAAACGATTATCGTTGATGACGAGCCACTAGCTCGCAAAGGGCTAGCCGTTCGATTAACGGATTACCCTGAATTAGACGTAATCGCATTATGTAAAAATGGTAACGAGGCGATTGACGTCTGTAAAAGCCAAAAAGTGGACCTTATTTTTTTAGATATTCAAATGCCAGGTATGAATGGTTTTGAAGTGGTTAAAACGTTGCTTAACTTTGACATGATTCTCCCTGCTATCGTGTTTGTTACTGCGTTTGATCAATATGCCGTGAAGGCCTTCGATGTTCATGCTCTGGACTATATTCTTAAACCCGTTGATGAAAATCGATTAAAACAGGCGGTAGACAAAGTGCACTCTCACATAAAAACACAGCAAGACCAGGTTCATAAAAGAAAGTTAGCCAGTTTTGTAGCAGGGATCACAGGCAATGACTGTGAAGATATTTTAAAGAAACTTGCCACAGGCGCAAAGCTTGACGATAAACGCTATCCAGAATCAATCGCAGTAAAAGAGCAAGGCGAAATTATTCGTGTCCCTGCAGCAACCATCCAATGGGTTGACGCCGCAGGCGATTATATGTGCTTACATTGCTCTGATGGTAAAACTCATATTTTACGTAAAACAATGAAAGAGCTTGAACAAGAGCTTGACCCAAATTTGTTTGTTCGCGTACACCGCAGTGCGATCGTCAATACTAAACAGATCACTAAACTCGTCACTCAAGTAAGTGGGGAATACCAATTAGTACTTGAGAATGGGCAAGAATTAAAAGTCAGCCGAAGTTACCGTGACAAAGTAAAATCGGCATTGGCGAGTTAGTCGGTTAAGTCAAAGTTAAATTGTTTTAACCGCTTAATAAGGGCTTGATTTGCTGTATTTTTCAAGCCCGTATCTGCTAAAGGTATTTCAACGAGCGTGTTATTCAACGTTCCTATCATCACGCCTGATTTGCCTTGCACTAATGCATCCACAGCTGCAATCCCTAACTGTGTGGCTAATACTCTGTCCATCGCGACGGGTGCGCCACCACGTTGTACATAACCTAAGATTGCACTTTTTGTATCGACGCCAGTGTTGGATTGAATGTTTTGTGCGAGCGTTTGTGCACTGATGGATAGCGCATTTTCAGCAACAACAATCACATAACTTTGTGTTTGCTGCCATGTGACAGCGTGTTGAATAGACGAATACAGTTTAGATAAGAAATCAGACTCATTTTCGATAATTTCTTTACAAATAATTTGCTCAGCGGCACATGCAATCCCTGACTCCATGGCAATAAAGCCGCAATCTCTGCCCATGACTTCAACAACAAAAATACGTTCAAATGCATCAGCGGTATCGCGAATTTTATCAATACAACTTAACGCTGTCTCAATCGCGGTCCAAAATCCGATGGTTTGATCTGTGCCGTTTATATCATTGTCGATAGTGCCGGGGATCCCAATAATGGGTTTAGGCCAGAATTTATTAATCTGTGTTGCGCCACGAAAGCTGCCATCACCGCCAATGACGATAAGCGCATCGATGGCCAATTTGTCGAGTTGCTGTGCAGCCAGCTCGGGTCCATTATCCTCTTTCAAGGTTTGGCATCGCGCTGTTTTTAAAATTGTGCCACCACGCTGAATTATATTATCAACATCTTGGTGGGTGAGGGGGCGTGATGATAATGAAAAGAGACCATTATAACCTGCTTCAATTCCGATCACGTCCCAACCAGCATTAATACATTTGAGAGTAATCGCACGGATAGCCGCATTCATACCCGGTGCATCGCCACCAGAAGTAAGTAAGCCGATACGTTTTATGCTCATAATGTCTTTTTCCGTACTATAAAGAATTGAAATAATAAGAAAAAGACAATAAAAAAGCGAGCTAAGCTCGCTTTTTTATTTTAATTGTCGCTGTTATTTTACAGTGACAATTTTTAACGTATTGGTTGCACCAACTGTTTCCATCGAGTCACCATGTGTCAGAATGACTTGATCACCAACACTTAATGCACCTTGATCTTTTAAAGTGTTAAGTGCTTGTGTGACAGTGTCATCGTGGCAATGTGTTGAATCGAAAAACACTGGGTAAACACCACGATATAATGCAGTTTGGCCAAGAGTCGACGCATGGCGAGATAATGAGTAAATAGGTAACCCAGAGCTGATGCGCGACATTAGTTTTGCTGTGTTACCTGATTCAGTCAACGCAACAATTGCTTTGACGCTGCTTAGGTGATTGGCAGCATACATGGCAGATAACGCTAATGTCTCAGAAGTGTCAGCAAACATGCTATCTAAACGATGCTTAGAAATGTGGGTTTCTGGTTGTGATTCTGCACCGACACACACTCGTGCCATCGCCATCACAGTTTCAAGCGGGTAATCACCAGCAGCTGTTTCGGCTGAAAGCATCACGGCATCCGTCCCATCGATGACTGCATTAGCAACGTCCATGACTTCTGCACGGGTTGGCATAGGATTATCAATCATTGATTCCATCATTTGTGTGGCTGTAATTACCACACGGTTTAATGAACGGGCACGACTAATAATCAGCTTTTGTTTACCCACTAGTTCAGCATCACCAATTTCAACACCTAAATCACCACGAGCAACCATCACCGCATCTGACGCTAATACAATGTCATCAATTGCTTCAACAGAAGAAACGGCTTCAGCACGCTCAATTTTAGCTAATAACTGTGCATTGCTGCCTGCTTTAACAGCAAGTGCGCGGACATGGCGCATGTCATCGCCACTGCGCGGGAAAGATACAGCAATATAGTCGACACCAATTTCAGAGGCTGTAATTAAATCCTCTTCATCTTTAGCAGTAAAAGCTGGTGCAGTAAGACCACCACCTAAACGGTTAATACCTTTGTTGTTCGATAACACACCGCCAATGGTGACACTACAAATAACACGTTGTCCTTCAACACGTTCAACAGTGAGTTGAATTAGGCCATCATTGAGGAGTAATAAATCGCCGCTAGCGACATCTTGTGGGAGCTCTTTGTAATCAATACCAACAGCATTTACATCACCTTCGCCTTTTGCCATTTCAGCGTCAAGCACAAATGTAGCGCCAACTTCTAAAACGACTTTGCCTTCTTTGAAAGTTGATACGCGGATTTTTGGACCTTGTAAGTCGGCAAGGATAGCAACGTGCTTTTTAAGTTTTTGAGCGATATCACGAACCGCTTGCGCACGGTCTTTATGATCTTGGGCAACACCATGAGAGAAGTTTAAACGAACGACATTGACACCAGCTTCGATAATTTTTTCTAAGTTATTGTCTCTATCTGTTGCAGGTCCGAGTGTAGCGACGATTTTGGTACGTCTTGGCATCATGTTCTCCAGTTGATACGTTGCAAAATATGAAATTGATTCAGTTTTCGATTTAATGTTTGAAAAATGAATACTTATCTAAAATTTATAATTTGATTATGACACCGGTGTCAGCTTCGGTCAATCGGATAATCAAATGTCACTAAATTGTCATTCGAGTAGTGAGAGGTAGCTTGTAGATACAAAATTTCCTTTAATCAATTTTTAAACAAAAGTCACGGACAAATGTCACTAATAGATTAGAATTTTATTTTATTTTTAAACAGTCCATTGAAAGCTAGGTATAATGACCTATAATGCGCGCCTTTAGAGTATGCGTATTTATATTTTCTAGCCAAACTCTGTTTGGTTTTACAACTGTGTCGATGAGGAGTTTACATGCAGGTCGCTTTAGTTGGTTTAGGTGTGATGGGTAAAAACCTAGCACTCAATTTAATCGAAAAAGGGATAACCTTAGTTGCTTATGATAAAAACCCAGACGCGGGTGAAGATCTGCTCAGTATTGCTAAATCTGAAGGCCTATCAGAAAGACTTCATATTGTATCTGATTTAGCCGATATGACTAAACGCTTAGATACCCCTCGCTCGATTCTATTATTAGTACCAGCTGGTGAGTTGGTTGACCGTGTGTGTGAAGAGCTCATTGAAGCGGGTGTTGAATCAGCTGATTTGATTGTTGACTGCGGTAATAGTAACTACAAAGATGGGATTGCTCGTAAACTCAAATATCAGAATAAATTTGAGTTCGCTACTATGGGTATTTCTGGTGGTGCAGAAGGCGCACGTCACGGCCCGGCAATGATGGCCAGTGGCTCAGAAGGGGGTTGGGAGCGTGTAGAACCTGCATTAGAAAAGGTAGCCGCTAATTTTAGAGGTGAGTCTTGTTTTGCTCGTGTTGGCCAGTCAGCCAGTGGCCATTTTGTGAAAATGGTGCATAACGGTATCGAATACGCACTGATGCAACTTATTGCTGAAACTTACCATTTATTACGTCTTGGCGCAGGTAAAACTCCGCAAGAAATCGCAGCGATTTTTGATTCATGGTCAGAGACGTCCTTGAACAGCTACCTATTGTCGATTTCTAGCCATATCCTTAAGCTGCAAACTAGTAATAATGAACCTCTGGTCGATTTGATAGATAATAAAGTCGGCGCTAAAGGAACCGGTCTATGGACAGCGCAAAATGCATTAGAGCTTGGTATCGCGGTACCATCGTTAGTGGCTGCGGTTCAAGCGCGACATTTAACCAATACTTATTCTACGCACGCAGCAAAAGAAATGACTTATAAACCACGTCAAACAGATGTCGCGAACTTAGATTTAGATGAACTCAAACAAGCATTTCATTTTGCGAGTCTGTTATGTTATCGCCAAGGCTTGGCCTTAATTAAAGGCGCCTCACGTACACATCAGTGGAAGGTGGATTTATCTAAAACGCTACAAACATGGCGTGCAGGCTGTATTATTCGTGCAGATTATTTAGATCAAGTTGCACAAGGGAATGAGTTTATAGATGGCCTAGATTCTGAAGTGAAAGCACTTCGTAATGTGTCTGCTATTGCGTTATCGACCGGTTTAGCATTTCCTGTTTTAGCTGCAAGCCAAACGTACTATGCAACGCTATCGACACCGAGTAATGGGCATTTAGTGCAAGCTCAGCGTGACTATTTTGGTGAACATGGTTTAGTTACTCACGCAGGTGAGCTATGCCATTTGACCGATTTAGCCGAGATAGACGCGAAAGTTCGCTAATAAAAAAAGGCCATGATTATCATGGCCTTTTTCATTAAAAATGAACTCGTTTTTAGCGTTCAAGTTCACCACGTAAATTATCTTGCATTAAATGCCGGATTGTTTCTACTTCAAGCTGCTTACTAAATAAATAATGCAGCTTTGTTAAACAAGCTTCCAGCGTCATATCATATCCTGAAATTACGCCCACGTTTAAGAGTGCGTTTCCGGTGGCATATCCACCCATATTGACACTGCCTTTTAAGCACTGGGTTAAATTAATAATCACTACGCCACGTTTTGATGCCGCTTCTAATTCAGCCAATAAACTGGGTGTTTGGGGTGCGTTTCCTACACCAAAACTCATGATAATCAGGGCTTTAACTGGATCATTCAACATACTGCGAACGATTTCAGTATTGATGCCAGGATATAAATAAAGCACACTGATAGGCTGAGGTGTGATTTCGCTGACTTCTAATTCACTCTCAATAAAAGGGCTCAAACTACCATTGATCAGTTCAATATTGATACCAGACAGGGCTAGGGGATCAAAATTGGGAGATCCGAATGCATTAAAGCCGTCGGAATGGACTTTTGTTGCACGATTACCACGAAACAGTTGATTGTTAAAAAAGAGGCTCACTTCAGCGATAGGGTAATTTGCGGCTAAAAACATCGCGTTTAATAAATTAACTTGCCCATCAGAACGCAGTTGAGACAAGGGAATTTGAGAGCCTGTAACGATCACGGGTTTAGTTAAGTTTTCGAACATGAAAGACAGTGCTGAAGCTGTGTAGGCCATGGTATCTGTACCATGCAACACCACAAAGCCATCATAGTCTTGGTACTTGGTTTTAATGTCGTCAGCGATAAGTTGCCAGTGAGCAGGGGACATGTCGGAAGAATCAATCAATGGACTGTATTCGTGAATGTCAAAATATGGCATTTCATCACGATTAAACTCTGCACTGTTTTGCACGGTTTGAGTGAGGTAGCCTTCAGCGGGAATATAGCCTTGTGCTGACTTTTTCATTCCTATCGTACCGCCAGTATAGGCGATATAAATTCGTTTCTTTTTCATAGTACTAGCCCAGTTTAATAACTGGGCTAGTATAGAGGGTTATTGCGCTAAATTACAGACCAAGCAGCGAGCGTAAACGCCATTAGGGTCGTTATATTGCTCAAAGGATTTAACTTCTTGTTGCAAACGCAACATCACCGATCTCAAATTTGATTGCAAGCCGGTATTAAATTCAAAATCTGTATCAGAGTGACCCAGCATCGTTTTAACATGAGCATTTGAAAGTAACTGTTTCATAAACTGCTCTTGCGGGGTGAGAGTTTGCTCAACAGTGATCACGTCATAAAACTCAAGACTGGCTAATTTAGCTGCGGCTTCAATTGCATCATTTTTAGTCCCTAGATTATCAATTAATCCTAGTTCTTTTGCTTGTGTAGCAATCCAGACACGACCTTGAGCTATTTTATCGACTTCTTCAATGCTCAGACCTCGTGCTTCACCGACGATCGTTAAAAAGCGGTTGTAACCACGTTCAATGCTCATTTGAATCATATTGCCCAATTGTGGGTTTAGTTCGCGAAGAGGAGAGAACCCCGCCATTTCAGTGGTTGAAACACCGTCAGAATACACCCCTAAGCGCGCCATTGAGTCTTCAAAGGTCATGATAGTGCCAAAGATCCCGATAGAACCCGTAATTGTACTGGGTGCAGCCCAAATTTCATTTGCTGCTGATGCTATCCAATAACCACCAGAAGCTGCAACAGAGCTCATCGATGCGATAACTGGCTTACCTGCGTCTTTAAGTGCTAACACTTCTGCACGGATCACCTCAGAGGCAAACATACTACCGCCACCTGAATCAATGCGTAATACAACGGCTTTCACTTTTTCATCTAAGCGTGCTTTACGTAGTAAGGCTGCAGTTGAATCTCCACCGATTTCACCTGCTTTGCGCTTACCATCAACAATGTTTCCTTTGGCAACAACAACGGCCACTTTTTCAGTAATTGGGTTTTCAAATGGGAAAGGCATTTTGATAGTTGACAAATAATCTTGAAAAGAGACTTGTTTAAATGACTTACCTTCTTCATTGAGGCCAACCAGAGCGATTAAGTCTTGGCGGATTTCTTCTTTTGTTTTGAGTGAATCAACCCAACCATTAGCTAGAGCAAATTCTCCTGAGTCGCCATTTGCTTTTGCAAATTTGTCTAAAAACTGAGCCATTGATTCGTCGAAATTCGACAATTCAAAACCACGCTGCTTAGCCACATCAGTTTTATATTGTTGCCATAAAGCACCTAACCACTCTTGGTTCGCTGTTTTGGCAGCATCAGACATATCGTTACGAATAAAAGGTTCAACCGCTGACTTAAAGGTGCCGACACGAAAAATATGTTGTGACACTGACAGCTTTTCCAATGCTTCTTTGAAATAAAGAGGGTACATCGCATAACCTTCAACACCGACCCAACCGTAAGGATGCATTGAGATTTCATCTGCAAATGAGGCTAGATAATATTGTGCTTGGCTGTAAGCATCACCAGTGGCGATAATTTTTTTATCTTGAGCTTTAAAGTTTTCAAGTGCGAGACTGATTTCTTTTAGTTTATTGAGATGTGCATTTTGCATATTCTGTAAAGAAAGCACTAAAACCGATATTTTAGGGTTATGAGCCGCATCATTAATGACGTTAATGACATCATCTAATAGCACTTCAGGGGGTTGATCATTTTGACCCATTGAATCGTTTAATGCCGCTTCTAGAGGATCGATATATGTTTCCTGTTCAACTATTTGTCCCGATAAATTTAAGACAAGTGCTGATCCTTGCGCAATATTAACTTTGCCTTCGTCAGAATTAATGCCAACAATGATGCTGACTATAATCACCAAAAACAGTAGGTTTAGAATCAAACGTCGTGAGAAGTTTAATGTATTCCAAATAAGTAAGAAGAATTTTTTAATCAAAATCATGTCCTTAAAGTAGATTTGATACAACTATATATCTATAACTTTATAGTAACCGATTTTATTCTTAAACTTAAATCTAAATAGTTACGAAGTGTTTATCTTGTACTTCAGGTTAAAAAAAGCTAATGTTGGCTACAGGTACGACCAGTATAAATAAGGCATATTGTGTTAGAACAACAATTAAAACTAAAAAATAACCAATTAAAAAACCGTTTAGTCATGGGCTCAATGCATACGGGGCTTGAAGAAGGATGGGGTAACCGAAAAAAACTCAATGCGTTTTATAAAGAACGCGCTGAAGGCGGCGTTGGCCTCATCATTACTGGCGGTTATAGCCCGACACTCAGAGGTAAATTAACACCTTTCTCATCGACATTTAATAGTTGGTTAGATGTCATAAAACATCGTTCTGTGACTGATACTGTTCATCAAGCGGGTGGGAAAATTTGTTTACAGTTACTGCATGCAGGACGGTACGCTTACCATCCATTTAATCAGGCTCCAAGTGCAGTAAAAGCACCTATCAATCCGTATAAACCTAAAGCGATGTCAGCCAGCGCCATTAAAAGTACGATCAATGGCTTTGCTAAATCGGCTAGATTAGCACAAAAAGCGGGTTATGATGGGGTCGAAATCATGGGCTCTGAAGGTTACCTGATCAATGAATTTATGGCTCCTAGGACTAACAAACGAACTGATGAATACGGTGGTAGCAATGAAAATAGAATGCGCTTTGCTGTTGAAACTGTCAAAGCGGTCAGAGCTCAAGTCTCAGACGAGTTCATCATCGTTTTTCGTTTATCAGTGCAAGATTTAGTTGATGATGGCTCAACACTTGAAGAAGTGAAGGAACAAGCGCAAGCATTACAAGCCGCTGGAGTCGATATATTTAATACCGGAATCGGTTGGCACGAAGCACGAGTCCCGACTATTGCGAGCATGGTGCCACAAGGTGCTTTTCAGGATGCGTCAAAATTTTTAAAAGAATCCATCACTGTGCCCGTGATTGCAGTTAATCGAATTAATACCCCAGAGCTTGCCAATCAAATACTCAATGAGCAAAAAGCAGATTTAATTTCAATGGCCAGGCCCTTACTTGCAGATCCGGCTTTTTTTAATAAATATGCAAATAAACAAAGTGACAATATTAATATCTGTATCGCGTGTAATCAGGGATGTTTAGATAATGTCTTTAAAGGAAAACGTGCGACATGTTTAGTTAATCCTCGCGCAGGATTTGAATTAGAGTATTCATTAGAAAAAACGTCTGTCGCAAAAGAAGTGCTTGTGGTCGGTGCTGGACCAGCAGGGATGGCCTGTGCTTGTTATTTAGCAGAAAAAGGCCATAAAGTTACACTAATTGATCAAGCCAGTGAGATGGGTGGGCAGTTCAAACTCGCGATGCGAGTACCTGGCAAAGAAGATTTTAACTATACACTTGGTTATTTTAAATCGGAATTATCGAAACTGAATGTAACAGTCACTTTAAACACTCCTTATCAGGAGTCGATGTTAAGTGATTATCAAGATGTAGTATTTGCCACAGGTGTCCGCCCACGACTAGCCACAATTCCATGTAGCGACGACAAACAGATCGTTGCGTATGATGAAGTCATCCGTGGAGAAGTGGAGATTGGCCAAAAAGTGGCTATTTTAGGCGCAGGTGGAATTGGCTTTGATATGGTGGCATTTCTAACTGAACAAAAAAACAAATCAATTGCTCAATTTAAATCTCAGTGGGGAATTGAAGGTCAGGTTCATGCACATCAAGCATTAGAAAAAATTTATATGCTAAAACGCAGTGCAGGGCGCTTTGGTTCAGACCTAGGTAAAACAACCGGCTGGATCCATCGTGCTGTTGCCAAGCAGCAGAATGTCGAACAAATTGCTGATGCGAACTATGTTAGTTATTCTGCGAAAGGATTAGAAATTGAACAAAATGGACAGCAGCGATTCTTAGACGTGGACACTGTGATTGCATGTATTGGTCAAGTGTCTAATGATGAACTGTATCAATCGCTCAAAGATCAGGCAACCTGCCATGTTATTGGTGGTGCAAAACTCGCATCAGCCATTGATGCAAAACGTGCGATTTACGAAGCATTAATGGTGGCGCGATCTATTTAACGGTAAATTGAAATATTTTCTTCTATGCTGAGGTCTATTAATGTGAATTAATTAGACCTCAAAGGCCCTTTATATGTTTCGAACTGCTCAGTTGTATTATTCAACTTTAATCACTCACGCCAAACAGTTGGATGGCATCGCCCCGCTGTTATTGCGTTTAATACTTGCACCTGTACTGATTATTGCGGGTTATAGCAAACTTGGTTTGAGTGGGGACTGGCACTCTCTTAGTCAAGCATTATTAGCTGATCCCAATGTGATTAATTGGTTTGGTAATACAGAGTGGGGCTTAGGTTTACCTTTTCCTGATTTATTAGCATTTATGGCTGGATGGAGTGAGTTTTTAGGTGGATGGTTGTTGTTAATTGGTTTGATGACTCGTTTAGTGACTATTCCTCTGATGATTACGATGGTTGTTGCTGCCACGACAGTGCATTGGAATCATGGCTGGTTTTCTATTACACCTCTGAATCCGAGTACCAGTGCTGCTAAAGTGTATGATTGGCTCACCATCCCAGGTGCAGCTGAAAGCTTAGAAAATAGTATCGAAACTCAAAAACGTCTTTCTAAAATCAAAGAGATAACCGAAGAGTATGGTAACACTGACTATTTATACCAAAATGGGCAGCCAGTTATCCTCAATAATGGTATCGAATTTTCAGCGATGTACTTTGTGATGCTGCTAAGTTTATTTTTTACGGGCGGCGGACGCTGGACCAGCGCTGATTATTATATAAAGCGCTTACTCATCAAAGCCTAACACTGTATTTCGGATCATAATTTGTTATTCTTAAGAAAAATTTTATGAATAACAAATTATGCATGCTCTCGAATTATTGCTACACCGCCAATCAGATGCCAGATTAACGCAGCCTGGACCGTCTCCCGAACAGCTTTCTATTATTCAACAAGCCGCGCTATTAGCGCCTGATCATGGCGCCCTTACTCCATGGCAATTTATACTGGTTGAAGGCGAAGGACGTGATCGTCTTGGTGAATTATTTTACCGCTCAGCAATTGCATCAAATTTAGATGAAAGAAACATAGAACGTGCGAAATCACTCGCTCTTAGAGCCCCACTTGTGATTATTTGCATCGCTAAACATACTCAAAATAATAAAGTCCCCCGCATCGAACAAGTACAATCTGCAGGTTGTGCGGTTTTTGCCATGCAACAAGCAGCTTTTGCACAAGGGTTGGGCGGTGTTTGGCGAACTGGTCACTATGCACAATGTCCTATAGTGAAAGAAGAGTTGGGGTTAACAAACGAAGATGAACTGGTTGGTTTCCTGTATTTAGGCACACCCGAAATTCAGCATAAAAAAATACGTCGCTTGACACCTGAGCAATTCTTCACACATTTTTGAGGCGATCATGGGTCCTATTTTAACTGGTATTAATGGCCTTTCATTAGAGCAGCACGAAGTCGAAGTACTACAACATCCGTTAGTTGCTGGAGTGATTTTATTTTCGCGTAATTATGAAGATAACGAACAATTAATTGCACTGACACAGCAAATCAAAGCTATTTCGCCAACATTGCTGATCAGTGTTGATCACGAAGGTGGGCGCGTGCAACGATTCAGGCATGGATTTTCGGCGATTCCATCGATGGCAGATGCTGGAATTGCCCAAGGAAAAAGCACACAAGAGATCCTTTTACCTCTAGGGTTTACTTTAAGTGCAGAATTACGCGCCCATGGCATTGATTTTAGTTTTGCGCCTGTTCTGGATATCAATGGTATTTCTGAAGTCATTACAAACCGCGCTTTTTCCTCAGAGCCTGATAAAGCAGCTGTTTATGCAGCGCAATTTATTTCAGGAATGAGACGCTGTGGGATGAAAAATGTAGTGAAACATTTTCCAGGTCACGGATCAGTGGGGCCTGATTCTCATATCGCTATGCCGATTGATGAGCGAGACAAAGCGCTCATTTTTTCACACGACCTAAGCGTGTTTTCGCAGTTAATGGCTCAAAATCTTTGTGATGGTGTGATGCCAGCGCATGTTATTTATTCACAGTGTGATGATAAACCAGCTTGTTTTTCTACTTACTGGTTACAATCAGTCTTAAGGCAGCAACTACAGTTTAACGGCTTGGTTTTTTCTGATGATCTTGGTATGCAAGGCGCTGTTCAGATGGGTGATTATCTCACACGAACTAAGCTCGCTCTCGATGCTGGGTGTGATATCGCATTACTGTGTAATGAACCCGATGGTTTGTATCAAGTCCTCGATAGTTTGCCTATTTGTGACTATCAACATCATGGTGACAATGCTTTGAGTTATCTTGCCTCAACACACTTTACGATGAGTGAGCTCAAGACAGATACCCTGTGGAAACAAAGCCAATCGATTATTGCAAGGTTGAATGACCAATGCACTATGTAAAGTCTCACATCTGTTATGGGCTTTTATTCTCGTTAGTGATCGGTTTATGGGCCTCTTTGGCTGGGCTTGAACAACCCATTGTTTTCACGCTTGCGATTACAGCGTTAACTGGTTATTGGTGGATCACCGAAGCCATTGAGATCCCATTAACGTCATTACTTCCATTTGTTCTTTTTCCACTTGCAGGGGTGATAACCCATAAAACAGCGGCTAGTGCGCTGGGTAACCATGTCATAATTCTACTTATGGGTGCTTTTATGTTGGCCATTGCCATTGAGCAGTCACAAGTACATAAGAGACTTGCATTTAATATAATTAAACTCATTGGCGGACAAAGTGCGCAGAGGATTGTCTTTTCCATTATGGTCACGGCTGCGTTGTTGTCTATGTGGATATCGAACACTGCAACTGTTGTAGCGCTGTTACCTGTCGTGCTTGCTATTTGCGTCACCACTGACAATACACGATTTAAAATTGCACTTTTACTTGGTTTAGCTTACTCGGCATCGATAGGTGGAGTGGGAACTATCATTGGCACACCTCCGAATGTCATTTTTGCATCTGTTTATGAGCAGTTCACAGGCAAAGAGTATGGTTTTGTTTCATGGATGAAAGTAGCCGTTCCGATTGTAATTATTTCGATACCTTTATGCGCACTTTGGTTAACGAGAGGGATTAAATTATCAAGCGAGATCTGTTTACCAGAAAGTGGCTCGTGGCAAAAAGCCGAAATACGGGTGCTCGTTATTTTTACAATTGTCGCGTTGTTATGGGTGTTTCGTAAAGAGCCGTTTGGAGGGTGGTCAAATGCATTAGACTTACCACAGGTTGGCGACTCAACCGTTGCTTTATTTGGTGTCATGTTGATGGCTATCACTTCCAATGGCAAAGGCAGTAAGTTACTACAATGGCAGCATGCAAAAACGATCCCTTGGGGGATGTTGTTGTTATTTGCTGGCGGAATATGTATTGCCAGTGCGTTTGTTAGCAGCGGTCTAAGTCAACTTATAGGTGATTACTTGAGTTTGCTAGGGGCATTACCTGTCTTTTTCATGTTGTTAGGTATGACATTATGTGTCTCATTTTTAACAGAAATAACATCAAATACAGCCACTGCGACCTTACTGATGCCAATTATTGCCTCAGCCGCGTTAGCACTTAATTTACCGATTGAATTATTAATGATCCCTGTGGTGATTAGTTGTTCGTGTGCATTTTGTTTGCCTGTAGCGACAGCGCCTAACTCGATTGTTTTTGCAAGCGGTGAACTAAAAATTGCTGACATGGTCAAAGAGGGGGTGTTATTGAATCTTCTTTTAGCTGTAATTATTTCCTGTGTTAGCTTGGCGCTGTTATTTTAAGTGTCGTTGCACTCTAGCATCTCGGCTCACGAGAGGTTTAATCAGTACTAAGAAAGATGCAAAATAAGTGCTAGTACAAAAAATATGATTTGTCAGTTTTTAAATTGTACATTTTTTGTTATGGTGGGGTAATAAAAATAAAAAAAGAGGCTAACAAGATGAATAATCTTTTTTATCGTGAAAAAGAAAATTGGTTGCTATGGGCTATTTGGGGTGTGTTTGGTGCTAGCTTCACAGCAGGCTTGGCTATTTACTCTAAAAGTACACAAGTGAGCCTTATCGCGATAAGTACGATCATCATCTTGCTGACTTGGAGAATGGCCGCGAGTAAACGTTTTAGTTTTAATCGTGCATTTAAAGTGTGTTTCACTGTTTTTTCGTTAAGCGTCTCTCCTTTGTTATTCATTAATAGTGTTAATGATGGATTGTTTGGCGATTTACAATTAGGTATCCAGCTCGGTTTTTTCATCGTTAGTGGTTTGATTATTTGTTTGATTAGTGCGATTTTTGCGCGAACACCTCCTCAATATTATTAATTACTGGTTTTAATCAAATTTTTACTTTACAGATAAGGCGTAACTGATTATTATGCGCCCCATAACGGAGAGATGGCAGAGTGGTCGAATGCACCGGTCTTGAAAACCGGCATAGGTTTGTAGCCTATCTAGGGTTCAAATCCCTATCTCTCCGCCACCTCATTCCCAAAACCGCCTATATGGCGGTTTTTTTCGTTTAGGAGAGTTAAGTTTATGAACGGCTATCCACTTAAATTACTCAAATGGTTGGCTGCCAGTGCGTTGTATTTCACTGGTTATGGTGTAGTAACCCGCCTGATTTTTGATGCGTACCCAGAGGCGTTAACGCTAGATTTTATGCATTTTCAAGCCTCAGGTTTTATATGCCTTTATATGGCGCTATTCAGTCACCTCATTCTCAAACATGAGACACGTCACCCTCGGATGTGTGTTTGGTTTACAACACTCGTTGCCAGTGGTGTGTTTACATGGGTTCAAAGTGAGGTTGGCTTTGATTTTTTTGCTTTATTAGATCGCCCCTTTTTTGTCTTTACCATCATTGCACTGCCAATTGTTTTTGAAGTGGTTAGGTTTTTAATGACTTTAGAGCTAAACAAAGCAAAATCCGATGAGAATTTATGATAAGATTACGTTTTTTAACTACACGATAAATCAGTGGAAATTATGTCAGAAAAATTTACAAATAATGCTGAAAAAGCAAGCTACGGTATTGGTTTACAAATGGGTGAGCAATTAAAAGGTAACCCTTTTGAAGGTTTAAACCTAAACTCGGTATTTGAAGGTATGAAAGATGCCTTTACAGGTGCTGATTTCCAAGTAGAAATCCCAGCTATTCAAGCTGCTTTTGAAGAAATTAATACTCAAATTCAAGCACGCCGCGAAGAAGAAGCAAAAGTTTTAGCGGCAGAGGGCGAGTCTTTCCTAGCTGAGAATGCACTTCGTCCAGAAGTAACGGTTACAGCATCTGGTTTACAGTATGAAGTGATTACAACTGGTGAAGGTGAAAAGCCAACTGCTGAGTCGACTGTTCGTACGCATTATCACGGAACGTTAATCAACGGTACTGTTTTTGATAGTTCTTACGATCGTGGTCAGCCTGCTGAATTCCCTGTCGGTGGCGTAATCAAAGGTTGGACTGAAGCATTACAAATGATGGCTGTTGGTTCAAAATGGCGTTTATATGTACCTCACGACCTTGCTTATGGCGAGCGTGGTGCTGGTGCATCAATCGCACCTTATTCAACACTCGTGTTTGATGTTGAGTTACTAGAAATCATCTAATAACTAAACGCAAAAAAAAGCCGCTTTCGCGGCTTTTTTTATAACTAAAATCAGGCTTAGAAATAGGCTCTGATCCCTAAGGCGATATTACGCCCTGGTAACGGCGCAATGTCTTTAATAAATGAACTGTGAGAGAAAGCTAATTCATCAGTCAGGTTATTAATGTTTACGTATAAATTAGCATCAACTTTATTGATGTTGAATTGATAGTCTGCGCCTAAATCAATTAAGCTATAAGAGTCTGTCACTGATTCGTTAAAAGCAATTTTATCTTGCTCAAAGTAATGTGTGACGCTCGCTGTAAGCTTGATATCTTGAATATTCCAATTAACAGCGCTGCCGAGTTTATTGGCTGGTAATCGCGGTAAGTAACTATCATCATCAAACTGCACTTGGCTGTGATCACCAAATACTTTTAGGACAACATCTGGTGAAATTGCATAATGCAAATCATATTCTAACCCATATAAAGTCGCATCTTGGCTTGCGTATTGATAAACAGCAGCGGCATCTTCATCGGCTTCACTAATATGAACGAGTTCATGGTCATGGCTATCAAAAGCATATTCTGTGGCTTGTTGAAAATAAAAGTTGTCGACTTGGTTGTAATATAAATTAACAGTAAAGCCAAAGTCGCCAGAGAATTTTCTGAAAGTTAAATCAAAGTTGTTGGCGGTTTCTTGCTTGATATCTTCAGGTTCGAAATGGATTTCGCCATCTTCAATTTCATACCCAAGACCCAAGTCATACGTGCCGGTTGAGATATGAAGACCGTTAGATAATAACTCAGCAGAAGATGGAGCACGCTCAGAATGTGTGACATTAAATGAGCTCGAATATCCCGGAGCGAAATTCCAAACGAGCCCTGCAGAGAGGCTCAAATTATCGAATGTCTCATTGTAACTACTTTCTTCATGATGCTCTTCTTCACCGTGCTCTTCATGTTCAGAGTGTGTGTCATGCCCATGTTCTAATTCGATATCTGTTGCGTCGAGTTTGAATTGTTCGTAACGCGCGCCTAGTTCAATCGTTATGTCACCAACTTTGCGTTCTTGTAAGACAAATAAAGCATTTTGTGACGTTTTTGAAGATGGGCTAAACGCTTCATCTCCTAATGCCTCATAGTCTGAACGATAAAAATGGTAACCAGCCACACCGTGCCATTGCCCCAATGTATGCTCTACCGAAATTCGTGCTTCATTGGTATCATTTTTGAATATAGTGCCAATTATTCCGCCTTCGATCTCAGCATGTTGGTACTGGGTATAGCCGAGTTTGGCTTCTACTTTTTCTACTATATCATTATGTGGCGTGTAGACCGCGAGGGCCTGCCAACGATCTTGCTCTAATAATGCATAAACATTGTGTTCTGCTTCTTCTCCTTCGTCATGCTCTTCATCTTCATGACCTTCGTGTGCATGTTCTTCATGTCCATGCTCATGGCCAGGGATACCATATTCAGTATTGATATTCCCGTATGAGACGCCGACAGTTAAATGCTCAGCAACATAACTTGCCCCAAAATCAAATATTGTGGAATCGATGAATGTATTTTCGATTTTATCAACAATTTCGTGTGATTCTTCATGTGAGTCATGTTCACCGCCTTGCGTTTCTTCATGGTCGTCATGATGTTCGTCTACGTGCATTGAAGGAATTTTATAGTCTTCTGATTGGCGTCTTAAGGCATTCAGATTTACATTAAAACCATTTTTGCCTGTGGCAAGATTAATAGTAGCCGTTTTGCCTTCAGAGACGGTATCATAGCGAATTTCGCCAGCTCCCTGAAATTCATCAAGTTGATCTGTTGGGATCCGTTGATCAACAATATTGACAACACCGCCTATCGCACCTGAGCCATATAACAGTGTGGCCGGACCTCGTAAGACTTCTATCTGCTGTGCGGTGAGTGATTCATTGGTTGTAGCATGATCGGCACCAATGCGCGATGCATCGCTGCTATCCAAACCATTTTGTAATACTTTTACACGCGGGCCATCTAAACCACGGATAATCGGTGATGATGAAACAGGGCCGAAATACGTTGAGTTGACACCGGGTAAACCCTTTAATGTTTCACCTAGCGTGGCTTGAGATCTGTTTTTTAGTGTATCACCACTTAAAACAGTAACAGGGGAGGCCATGTCCATATTTGTTTTGTGTAATCCAGACGCATAGACAGTTACCGTTTCAATTGATGATTTTAATAATTCGACGACTAGCGTGTTTTGAGTCTCATTTATAGCGATACGTTGGTCAATATAATCATCTTTTGAGATATGTAATTGCCCTTGTGCATCAATATTAAGCGTAAAGTGACCATTCTCATCACTGTAAACAGCTTTGTCTTTTCCATGAATATGAATGCTCGCACCTGATACCGGCTGTTTATTTTCGTTTAATACTTGACCGTTGATTTGAGCAGCTTGCGCGTGAGATAGACCTAAAGCACTGATAATTGTGGCGTAGAGTAGGGTATGTTTCATTGGATTACTTCATTTTTTGACAGTTGATATATTGTAACATCGCATAAAAATAGAAAGCAACAATTGTTATGGTATAACATATTTTAACTAGGGTTGGATTTAAACGGCTCGATAATTGCTACATGTTCTATACTGTAAAAAGAGTCAGTGATGAGAGGTATAATCATGGCTAATAAACAAATCGTTTTTAAAGCGCATTTAGATGTCTCTGATATGAATCACCATAGATATGAACATAAAGATGTGACAATCTCATTATTACCTAAAGAAGATATCGAACATTTTCTCTTAAAGTTAATCGGTTATTGTCTTCTTCCACTTGAAAGTGCGTTTTGGTCAAAAACAAATGATCAACCTATCCATCCCGATCTTGGATTGCAAGATGAGATTGGCGATTATACTTTATGGATAGAGGTGGGTTTCCCTTCACAAAAAAGGTTAGATAAAGCCTGCCAATTAGCAAAAAAAGTGGTACTGATTACACCTAAAGAGTCTGAATGGCTTGATAATATGAAAAGTTATTTACGTAAACGAGCCATCAAAGTTATCGCTATCGATATAAAGTTTTTAAATCAGTTACAAATAGAGATTTCTAAACGGCTCGATTGGTCTGTGATTATTGAACATAATAAACTCACAATCAGCAATGATTTAGGTTATTACGAAACGTCTTTACCCCAAGGTTGCGACATAGTTTATTAAATAAATGGCAGTGTCAGCTCGACATCATCGAGTGGTTTTGAACAACACAACAAGATTTCACCTTTGCGGATAAAAGCCAGAGGCTCTTGTTGATATTCGACTTCACCGCACGTTAATTTACAACGGCATGCACCACAATATCCTTCCCGACATTGGTATTGCACAGGAATTTTTTGTGTTTCTAAGAATTCGAGCAGGGTGTATCGATCAGACTCATACTCTAGAGTCTGATCGGTATTACTAATTTTAACTTGTTTCATTACAAGTCGAAGTCACCAAAATCAGAGGCCTCAACTTGAGAATCAATTTGGCCAACTAAATAAGAGCTAATTTCAGCTTCTTGTGGTGCAACTTGTACATTGTCTGATACTAACCATGAATTTATCCAAGGAATTGGATTGCTGGTGATTGAGTATTGTTGAGGAAGACCAATTGCCGACATGCGTACGTTCGTGATGTATTCAACATATTGGCACAAGATGTCTTTATTTAAACCTATCATTGAACCGTCTTTGAACAGGTACTCAGCCCATTCTTTTTCTTGTTCAGCGGCAGTTTTAAACATCTCAATTGATTCTTCACGTAATTGCGCTGCAATGATAGACATTTCAGGGTCATCACTGCCTTCTTGCATGATATTGAGTATATGTTGCGTGCCTGAAAGGTGTAGTGCTTCATCACGAGCAATCAGCTTAATAATCTTCGCATTTCCTTCCATTAATTCACGCTCTGCAAATGCAAACGAGCACGCAAAACTGACGTAAAAACGGATCGCTTCAAGAATATTGACTGACATAATGGCACGATACAGTTTTTTCTTTAACTCAAATAAATTAATGACAACTGTTTCACCATTTAATGTGTGTTTGCCTTCACCGTATAGATTATAAATTGAGGTGAACTCAATTAAATCATCATAGTAGCGAGTGACTTCATCAGCGCGTTCAATAATACGGTCATTATTAACAATATCATCGAAGATAAGCTCAGGTTGTTTGGTCACATTGCGGATTATGTGTGTGTAAGATCGGCTGTGGATAGTTTCACTAAATGACCATGTCTCAATCCATGTTTCGAGTTCTGGCAATGAAACGATCGGTAATAGGGCAATATTTGGCGAACGCCCTTGGATACTATCTAGTAAAGTCTGATATTTTAAGTTACTTAAAAATATGTGCTTTTCATGTTCTGGTAAGCCTTGAAAATCAAGTCGGTCTTTACTGACATCGACCTCTTCTGGACGCCAGAAAAAGGAAAGTTGTTTTTCGATTAGTTTTTCAAAAATAGGGTGTTTTTGCTGGTCGTAGCGTGACACATTGACTGACTGACCGAAAAACATCGGTTCTTTTAGTTGATCGTTATGATTACGGCTGAAAGTTGAATAAGACATAAATTTTCTCAAAGACAAACAGAAACAGGGCAAGAGAGCTTGCCCTGAAAATTAGTTAAATTTTACACGCACCACCGGCACAATCATCATCTGCATCTGGTGTGATCTCGTTTTGCGCATCGGCCGCACCATCACGAGTATTATGATAATAAAGTGTTTTAACCCCATACTTATAGGCGGTGAGCAGGTCTTTTAGTAACAATTTCATTGGTACCTTGCCACCTTCAAACTTACCCGGATCATAGTTAGTGTTCGCAGAAATTGTTTGGTCAACAAATTTTTGCATGATCCCAACTAACTGTAAGTAGCCATCGTTAGAAGGTATGTCCCAGAGTAATTCATATTGATCTTTTAGTCTGTCATATTCAGGTACGACTTGTTTTAAGATCCCATCTTTACTGGCTTTGACACTCACATGACCACGTGGCGGTTCAATACCATTAGTAGCATTTGAAATCTGTGATGATGTCTCAGAAGGCATCAGTGCAGATAAAGTCGAATTACGCATACCATGTGCTTGAATACTTTCGCGTAGTCCATCCCAATCTAGCTTGAGTGGTTCAGCGCACACAGCATCGAGATCTTTTTTGTATGTATCAATTGGCATGATCCCTTGAGAGTAAGTCGTCTCATGGAATTTAGGACACGCGCCTTTTTCTTTAGCTAACTCATTCGAAGCTTTCATTAAATAATACTGAATCGCTTCAAAGGTTTGATGCGTTAACGCATTCGCGCTGCCATCTGAGTATTTCTTACCATTTTTCGCTAAATAATACGCGTAGTTAATAACACCTATGCCTAAAGTACGGCGATTCATGGTTGCATTTCTAGCTGCAGGCACAGGGTAATCTTGGTAATCAAGTAGGTTATCTAAAGCACGTACTGCTAACTCCGCTAACTCTTCGAGTTCTGATAAGTCTTCGATTGCGCCTAGATTAAAAGCAGAGAGTGTACATAATGCGATTTCACCTTCTTCATCCATGACATGCTGAAGCGGCTTAGTTGGTAAAGCTATCTCAAGGCATAGATTTGATTGGCGAATAGGGGCGACTTTTGAGTCAAACGGACTATGTGTATTACAGTGATCAACGTTTTGAAGGTATATACGACCCGTGCTGGCACGTTCTTGAGCGAACATAGAAAACAATTCAATCGCTTTAATGCGTTTTTTACGAATGCTCTCATCTTGCTCGTATTGAACATAAAGACGATCAAACTCTGCTTGATCTTCAAAAAATGCATCATAAAGACCTGGTACGTCCGATGGGCTGAATAAAGTAATATATTCGTCTTTGATTAAACGGCTGTACATCAATTTGTTGAACTGCACACCATAATCTAAGTGGCGAACACGATTATCATCCACACCACGGTTGTTTTTAAGCACTAAAAGGTTTTCAACTTCTAGATGCCAAAGCGGGTAGAAAAGGGTGGCTGCACCACCTCGCACGCCACCTTGTGAGCAACTTTTGACCGCTGTTTGAAAATGCTTATAAAAAGGAATACAGCCTGTGTGATAAGCTTCACCATTACGTATAGGGCTACCAAGTGCACGGATCCGACCTGCATTGATACCAATACCAGCACGTTGACTGACGTATTTTACAATTGCAGAAGACGTTGCATTGATTGAATCTAAGCTATCACCGCATTCAATTAATACACATGAGCTAAATTGACGTGTCGGTGTACGAACGCCAGCCATAATTGGTGTTGGTAATGAGATTTTGAACGTTGAAACAGCATCATAAAAACGTTTGATATAATCCAAACGATTTGATTTTGGATACTTCGCAAACAAACTGGCCGCAACTAAGATATATAAGAACTGTGCACTTTCATATATTTCGCCCGTCACGCGGTTTTGAACTAAATATTTACCTTCAAGTTGCTTCACAGCGGCATAACTAAAGGTTAAATCGCGATCATGATCTAAGACGTTTTCAAGTTCTTCGAATTCTGACTCAGTATAATCAGCAAGCAAATGCGCATCATACCGTTTGTCTTCAACCATTTTAACTACATGAGAGTACAGCTTAGGAGGCTCAAATTGACCATAGGCTTTCTTGCGAAGGTGAAAAATGGCTAAACGAGCGGCTAAAAACTGATAATCAGGAGTTTCTTTCGAAATTTGATCTGCAGCTGCTTTAATGATTGTTTCATGAATGTCTTCAGTACGGATACCGTCATAAAACTGGATATGAGATTTTAATTCAACTTGTGAGACCGAGACGTTATTAAGTCCTTCTGCGGCCCATGTAATGACACGATGGATTTTATCAAGATCGAGGGATTCCTTTCTTCCATCACGTTTGCTCACAGATAGCTGTTGGTTCATATATATGCCTGCATTTCCTAGGGTGTTAGCGAAATTTATTGTTTTAGTTTTAGGCGGTAGGCCTGTGTACTTATTAAGCGCATAAAGTTGTTTAGCTTTTAAACACTATATATGGGTGCAACTCAATGTAGGATCACAAGATAGAGTGGTATGATTTTATTTGCAAGGGACAGATCTCAGCAAGATTGTGGATAAGTTGGCGATAAAATTAAAAGGTTAGTTGACACTAACCTTTTGCCTTTTGATTCATTAGAAATAATTAAAAATCAACAAATGATCGTTAATTTATAAATATTTATTTTTTTTTATTTAGTTGATCATTTTTGATGCTGTGCCATGTTTTCGAATCAATACTTTGCATCCTCAAAAACTATATATAGTGATGGAAATATCAAAAAAACACTATATATGGTTGATTAGTTGTTGAGCATCGGTGAATACTAAATCAGCGTTCCATGTCGATAAATCGAGATTTTTTGGGATATATCCCCAAGAGGCTATGGCTGTTTTCATACCCGCATTTTGACCCGCTTCGATATCACGTTGCGCATCACCAAGGTATAGACACTTATCCGCTATGATGCCTATTTGTTCGCAAGCTAATAAAATGGGTTCAGCTGAAGGTTTAGCAACCGTAAGGGTATCGCCACACACCACAGATACAGATTCTTTAAGGAGCGCAAAGTGTGTTAATAAAGGCAAGGTGAGGTAAGTCGGTTTATTTGTGACGATGCCCCATGGAATGCCTTGTTCATTTAACGTTTGCAATAATCGTTCAATACTTGGGTAATAACGGGTATAGACCGCTATATTGTTTTGGTAATAATCAAGAAATTCAGTTTTCAGATTGGCTTGAGGTAACGTGTCCCAATGTTCACCAAAGCCGGCTTTGAGTAAAGCGACACTACCGTTAGAGGCGTGCTGTTTATATTCATCTGCTGTCAAAGGCTTGAATTGGTATTTTGCTAATACGTGATTCAGCGCAGCCCCTAAATCATCGGCAGTATCTAGCAAGGTACCGTCTAAATCGAATAAGATGGATGAAATGGCCATTACAGCTTCTCGAAGTGAAGGATATAATTGACGCTTACATCTGATCCCAGCATATATTGGCCAGATAATGGATTATAACTGAGGCCATTGCTAGCTCTGACTTTTAAGCCGTACGCTTCAGCCCAAGCAATAAGCTGTGCAGGTCTGATAAATTTATCGTGATCGTGAGTTCCATCAGGCACCATTTTTAAAATCTTCTCTGCACCTAATATCGCAAACAAGTAAGACTTTATGGTTTTATTTAGAGTAGAAAAAAACACATGGCCGCCAGGTTTGACCAAATTGGCTACAGAAGCAATCACAGATTCAGGCTCAGGAACGTGTTCTAGCATTTCCATACAGGTGACGACATCAAAGCGAGCAGGGTGTTGTGCGGCAAATTCTTCAGCCGTCGTTTGCTGATAATCGAGCTTTACTCCGGCTTCGATAGCGTGAAGTTTGGCGACATTTAATGGCTCTAAACCCATATCGATGCCTGTTACCTTCGCGCCCATTCTTGCCATACTTTCACTTAAAATTCCACCACCACAACCGACATCTAACGTTGTTAAATCAAATAAACCATTCGTTTTGTCCATGATAAAGTCAAGTCTAAGCGGGTTGATATCGTGCAAAGGTTTAAAATCACCATTGAGATCCCACCAATGTTGTGCAACAGCTTCAAACTTGGCAATTTCGCTTAAATCTACATTTTGATGTTCGGTCATAAAAAGGTTCCTCGTTAATCTGAGCGCATTATATAAGGTGAAAAGACAAAAACACACCTGTTTACGCCCTGTAAAATTTATATTTATGTGGTAGCATGGTACCGACAACAATAATGATTAACAATTTTTAGTCGACTGAAGGAAGTGAAATCAACATGACTGATCACGCCAATGAAATCCTTCCAGTTAATATTGAAGACGAACTCAAAAGTTCTTACCTCGATTATGCAATGAGCGTAATTGTTGGTCGAGCCTTACCTGATGTTCGTGATGGCTTAAAGCCTGTTCATCGCCGCGTACTGTTTGCGATGAATGAACTCAAGAATGATTGGAACAAACCTTATAAAAAATCTGCCCGTGTCGTCGGTGATGTAATCGGTAAATACCACCCTCATGGTGATTCTGCTGTTTATGATACCATCGTTCGTATGGCTCAGCCGTTCTCGCTTCGTTATATGCTAGTAGATGGCCAAGGTAACTTTGGTTCTGTCGATGGCGACTCCGCTGCTGCAATGCGTTATACCGAAATTCGAATGGCTCGCGTATCTCATGAGTTGTTAGCCGACCTTGAAAAAGAAACGGTAGATTATGTAGACAACTACGACGGAACTGAAAAAATCCCAGCAGTTTTACCAACAAAAATTCCTAATCTATTAGTGAATGGCTCCTCTGGTATTGCTGTTGGTATGGCGACCAATATCCCACCGCATAACTTGAATGAAGTGATTAATGGCTGTTTAGCGCTTATCAATAACCCAGAGATTACGATTGATGAGTTACTTGAGTATATTCCAGGCCCAGACTTTCCAACTGCAGCGATTATTAGTGGTAAAAAAGGCATTGAACAAGCCTATAAAACAGGTCGTGGTAAAGTTTATATTCGTGCCAATGCTGAAGTTCAGACCGATGAGAAAGGGAAAGAAACCATCATCGTTGATGAACTCCCTTATCAAGTTAATAAAGCGCGATTAATTGAAAAAATTGCTGAGCTGGTAAAAGACAAAAAAATCGAAGGGATCAGTGCACTACGTGACGAATCTGATAAAGATGGGATGCGTATTGTCGTTGAAATTAAACGTGGTGAAGTCGGCGAAGTCGTTTTAAATAACCTTTATGCGCAAACGTCAATGCAAACCGTGTTTGGTATTAATATGGTTGCGTTGGATAATGGCCAACCCAAACTTTTAAACCTGAAAGAAATGCTACATGCGTTTGTGGTTCACCGCCGCGAAGTGGTGACACGCAGAACCGTATTTGATTTACGTAAAGCACGTGATCGCGCGCATATTCTTGAAGGGCTAGCAATTGCACTGGCAAATATAGACCCAATTATCGAATTGATCCGTCGCTCGCCAACGCCAGCTGAAGCCAAAGAAGCGTTAATTTCTCGAGCGTGGGAAATGGGTAACGTGCAGGCAATGCTTGAGCGTACCGGTGAAGAAAATGTCGCTCGTCCAGAGTGGCTTGATGCTGAACTGGGTATTCGAGATGGCCAATATTATTTATCAGCGCAACAAGCTCAAGCTATTTTAGAGCTTCGTCTACACCGCTTAACAGGTTTAGAGCACGAGAAAATCTTAGGTGAATACCAAGAGCTACTCGAACTTATTGCTGAACTACTTCATATTTTGTCATCACCGGAGCGCTTACTCGAAGTTATCCGCGAAGAGCTTGAATTAGCCAAAGAGCAATACGGTGATGAACGACGCACGGTAATCACCGCCGCTGCACATGACATCAGCTTAGAAGACTTGATCAATGAAGAAGATGTAGTAGTGACGTTATCACACGAAGGTTATGTTAAATATCAGCCTTTAAGTGATTATGAAGCGCAACGACGTGGCGGTAAAGGCAAGTCAGCAACAAAGATGAAAGATGAAGATTTCATCGAGCGTTTACTGGTTGCTAATACACACGATACTATTTTATGTTTCTCGACGTCGGGACGTTTGTACTGGCTGAAAGTATATCAGTTACCGCTGGCCAGTCGTGCTGCACGTGGTAAGCCAATCATTAACTTATTGCCTCTTGAAGCAGATGAACGTATTACGGCTATCTTGCCTGTACGTGAATATGAAGAAAACAAATACATCTTTATGGCGACAGCGTTTGGTACGGTTAAGAAAACACCACTCACAGCCTATAGTCGCCAACGTTCAAGTGGTATTATTGCCGTTAACTTAAACGAAGGTGATAGCTTAATTGGTGTAGATATCACTGATGGCAGTAATGAAATTATGCTGTTCTCAGACGCTGGTAAAGTGGTTCGCTTTAAAGAGTCTGAAGAAAGCCCTGTACTTGATGAAAATGGTAACCCTGTTCTTGATGAAAATGGTCAACCAGAAATTAAGTTCAAAGGTGTGCGCCCTATGGGTCGCACAGCAACGGGTGTTCGCGGGATAAAACTTGCTGATGGTCAACGTGTCGTATCGTTGATTGTACCAAAATCTGATGGCTCTATCTTAACGGTCACAGAAAATGGTTATGGTAAACGGACACTATTAGAAGATTACCCATCTAAATCGCGTGCAACACAAGGTGTTGTATCGATTAAAGTCAGTGAACGTAATGGTAAAGTAGTCGGTGCCGTACAAGTTAACGAAAACGACGAAATCATGCTGATTTCAAATCGTGGTACGTTAGTACGAACTCGTGTTCAGGAAGTCTCTACAGTCGGTCGAAATACACAAGGTGTTATTTTGATTCGAACTATTGACGAAGAACAGGTAGTTGGTTTACAACGTATTGATGAAATAGAAGTCGCAGATATTGAAGATGTCGTTGAAGACGCGCAAGGCGAAGAAACAACGACTGAGACAACAGCAACAGACGAATAAACGTTTGTTCAGATAAAAAAGCGGCGAAAGCCGCTTTTTTCACATTTAAATCGAGTTAATATCACTCAAATTTGTATATTTCACCTTCGTTTATCTCTGAATTTTTTCTAGTAAAATCGTTTGGTTATGACAAATTTGAACCATATTAATTTTTATAAACAATGAGGGGAATGGGAATGAGTGTTTATAATTTTTGTGCGGGGCCTGCAACTTTACCGCCTGCTGTAATGCAAAAAGCACAACAAGAATTTTTAGATTGGCAAGGGATTGGGGTTTCGGTGATGGAGATAAGCCATCGCAGCGATCCTTTTTTAGCACTTGCAAAGCAAAGCGAAGAACGGCTACGTCGCCTAATGAATATCCCAGAAGAGTATGCTGTACTCTTTATGCACGGTGGTGGACGAGGGCAATTTTCGGCAGTACCTCTTAATTTACATCAAGATAATGCACCCGCAGTGTATTGTCACAGCGGCATTTGGTCGCAAGGCGCGTTTGATGAAGCGTGTAAGTTCACAAATGCAGTGTCTATTGATATTCGTAATGACAGTGAATCCGAGTTTTCGGTGATCCCTGTTGCTGAGTGGGAATTACCAGACACAGCTTCTTATATCCATTATTGTCCTAATGAGACAATTGATGGGATTGAATTATTTGATGCTCCTACACATCCTACAGCGCCGATTATTGCTGACATGTCTTCAAATATTTTGTCCCGTGAAATTAACGTGTCAGATTTTGATTTAATTTATGCGGGTGCTCAAAAAAATATTGGTCCATCTGGACTGTGTATTGTTATTGTTAAAAAAACACTTCTAGAAAGAGAAGGCTTACCCCGTCCAGGGATCCTTGATTATGCCTTAGAAGCGAAACAAGGCAGCATGTTTAATACTCCACCTACGTTCGCTTGGTATCTAGCAAATGAAGTGTTTGCATGGATAGAAGACCAAGGAGGAGTGAAAGCCGTAGAAGAGCTCAATAAAAAGAAAGCTAAGTTATTATATGATTTCATTGATAGCAGCGATTTCTATTCAAATAAAGTAGCAAGTGGCTCTCGCTCATTAATGAATGTTCCGTTTTGGCTCAACGATGAATCACTAAATTCCGTATTTTTATCAAAAGCGTCAGAATCTGGTTTGTTAGCCCTTGAAGGACACCGTTCAGTCGGTGGGATGCGTGCCAGTATTTATAATGCGATGCCCTATGAAGGCGTGGTTGCGTTAGTTGAATTTATGGCACGCTTTGCACAGGAGCACAGTTAATGGAACAGTTATTTTTAAAAGCCATTAAAGGTGTATCGGGTTGTGTTACTTTGCCAGGTTCTAAAAGTTTATCTAATCGCATTTTGCTTTTAGCGGCCTTGTGCGAAGGTGAGACTCAAGTTGATAATTTACTCGACAGTGATGACATTCGACGAATGCTTGAAGCATTAGCCGCATTAGGCGTAGATGTTAAACTTAACCCAGACAGAACCACAGCGTGGGTTCAAGGTACTGGAGGGCGATTCACTCAACCTACCGAGCCACTATTTCTTGGGAATGCCGGAACTGCATTTCGACCTTTGACGGCGGTGTTAGCGGCCAGTGCGATTAACACAGAGCTCACTGGTGAGCCTCGCATGAATGAACGCCCAATCGGTCATTTAGTTGATGCTTTAATGCACTTAGGTGCAGATATCAAATACCTTGCAGAGACTGATTACCCACCATTAAAAATTACTGGCTTACCAATTAAAGGCGGGGAAGTGGTCATCGATGGCAGTATTTCGAGCCAATTTTTAACCGCGTTATTAATGGCTGCGCCATTATTTAGCGAAGACACCCACATCAAGATTAAAGGTGAATTAGTCTCTAAACCCTATATTGATATTACCATCAACATAATGAAGCGTTTTGGGGTTGAGGTGATTAATTCTGATTACCAAAGTTTTTATGTTCAATCAGGACAAAGCTATCAGTCTCCAAAACAAATTATGGTTGAAGGAGATGCATCTTCTGCTTCTTATTTTGTTGCTGCGGCAGCCATTAATGGTGGTGAGATAGAGATCAATGGTGTTGGCACTAACAGTGTTCAAGGTGATATTGATTTTGCTAAAGTAATGGAAGCTGTTGGTGCAAAAGTAACATGGTATCCCGATAAACTAGTTGTCGAGAAAGGCTCACTAAAAGGCGTAGATATTGATGCGAATGCAATTCCTGATGCGGCGATGACATTAGCCACTGTTGCGCTGTTTGCAAAAGGCAAAACGGCCATTAGGAATATTTATAATTGGCGGGTAAAAGAAACCGATAGACTCGCTGCAATGGCGACTGAACTGCGAAAAGTAGGGGCAGAGGTAATTGAAGGGCACGATTACATTGAGATCACGCCACCCAATACAATCAAACTTGCTGAAATAGACACTTACAATGACCATCGGATTGCTATGTGTTTTTCAATGGTTGCTGTCGGTGGATACGACATAGTTATCAACGATCCTAAATGCACACATAAAACATTTCCGACCTATTTCGATACTTTAGAAACAATTAGTAATTAATTTTATTTATAAAAACATCGGAATATAAGCGATAAATTTTTGTTTATCGCTTATAATGCGCGCGACAATTTTTGTATGCATTGATGGAGGTTTAAATGCAGGCAATTGAACCGGTGATCACAGTTGATGGTCCAAGTGGCTCAGGAAAAGGGACTGTTTGTCGTTTATTAGCCGAGAAATTAGGCTGGGACGTTCTAGACAGTGGTGCAATTTATCGTGTGCTCGCCCTTGCAGCTATTCATCATAATATTACCGACAGTGACGAAAGTGCATTAGTCCCTTTAGCTGCTAATTTAGATGTTCAGTTTTTGATTGATTCAGAAAAAGGAATGAGCAGAATAGTACTCGAAGGTGAAGATGTCACCAAACGTATCCGCAATGAAAAAGTCGGAGGCGTGGCGTCAAAAGTTGCAGCACTCCCAAGAGTAAGAGAAGCATTACTGCGTCGTCAACGTGCGTTTAGAAGTACAAATGGTCTCATCGCAGACGGTCGTGATATGGGCACAGTTGTTTTTCCTGATGCCATGCTAAAGATTTATTTAACCGCTTCAGCACAAGAGCGAGCAAATCGTCGCTATCATGAGTTGAAGGAATCAGGTCTTGATGTTAAAATCGAAGACTTGCTGCACGATATTCAAGCGCGTGATGATCGCGATATGAACAGAAGTGTCGCTCCACTTGTACCTGCAGAGGATGCAATTGTTGTTGATACCACTGAAATGAATGCAGAAGAAGTATTTACACAAATATTTGATTTATATACTAAATCGATTTAATTTTACAGCGAATGCTATGGATGGTAACCGCTAAATAAACAACCCCATGCGGCAAGGTTGCTAATTGGAATTATATTTAGAGACGTATCTCGTATGTCAGAAAATTTTGCGCAGTTATTTGAAGAAAGCTTAAAAGGTTTTGAAGCTCAACAAGGGTCAATCGTTAAAGGTACAGTTATTTCAATCGAAAATAACATCGTACTAGTAGACGCTGGTCTTAAGTCTGAAAGTGCAATTCCTGCCGAGCAATTCAAAAATGCTGCTGGTGAACTAGAAGTTGCTGTAGGCGATGAAGTAGATGTAGCGCTAGACGCAATTGAAGATGGCTTTGGTGAAACTATCCTTTCTCGTGAGAAAGCGAAGCGTCACGAAGCTTGGATCCGCCTAGAGAAAGCTTGTGAAGAACAAGAAACTGTTACTGGTGTTATCAACGGTAAAGTTAAAGGTGGTTTCACTGTTGAAGTTGATACTATCCGTGCGTTCTTGCCTGGTTCACTTGTTGATGTTCGTCCAGTACGTGACACAACTCACCTTGAAGGCAAAGAGTTAGAGTTCAAAGTAATTAAGCTTGATCAAAAACGTAATAACGTTGTTGTATCTCGTCGTGCAGTTATCGAATCTGAAAACTCACAAGAGCGTGATGAATTACTTGCTAACCTTGTTGAAGGTCAAGAAGTTAAAGGTATCGTTAAGAACCTTACAGATTACGGTGCGTTCGTAGATTTAGGTGGCGTAGACGGTCTTTTACATATCACTGATATGGCTTGGAAACGTGTTAAGCACCCATCTGAAATCGTAAACGTTGGCGATGAAATCGCTGTTAAAGTATTAAAATTCGACAAAGAGAAAACGCGTGTTTCTTTAGGTCTTAAGCAGTTAGGCGAAGATCCATGGGCAGCAATCGCTGGCCGTTACCCAGAGAGCTCAAAGCTTACTGGTCGTGTAACTAACCTTACTGACTATGGTTGTTTCGTTGAAATTGAAGAAGGCGTTGAAGGTTTAGTTCACGTTTCTGAAATGGATTGGACAAACAAAAACATCCACCCATCTAAAGTTGTTAGCTTAGGCGATACTGTTGAAGTAATGGTATTAGAGATCGATGAAGAACGTCGTCGTATTTCTCTAGGTCTTAAGCAGTGTATTGCTAATCCTTGGCAAGAATTTGCTCGTCTTCAAAATAAAGGCGATCAAGTTACTGGTAAGATCAAGTCAATCACTGACTTCGGTATCTTCATTGGCTTAGATGGCGGAATCGACGGCTTAGTTCACCTTTCAGACATTTCTTGGAATGCTCCAGGTGAAGAAGCTGTACGTGAATATAAGAAAGGCGACGAAATCACAGCTATCGTTCTACAAGTAGATCCAGAGCGTGAGCGTATTTCTTTAGGCGTTAAGCAAATCGAAAGCGACCCATTCAACAACTACCTAGACGGCAACAAAAAAGGTGCTATTGTTAAAGGTAAAGTGACTGAAGTTGATGCTAAAGGTGCAACAATTGAAATCGCTGAAGGTGTTGAAGGCTACATCCGTGTATCTGATATCGCTCAAGAGCGTGTTGAAGATGCAACTTCTGTAGTTTCTGTTGGTGACGAATTAGAAGCTAAATATGTAGGTGTTGATCGTAAGAATCGTACATTAAGCCTATCTGTTAAAGCATTATTCGAAGCTGAAGAAAAAGAAGTTCTAGAAAAGCTTAAGAAAGAAGAGCCAGAGTTTGAAAACGCAATGGCTGCAGCATTTAAAAATGCACAAAAAGACTAAATTAGTCTAATATCTAGGAAGGGCGAAAGCCCTTCTTATTATGATCATTGAGGACATTTCATGACCAAGTCAGAATTGATAGAACAATTAGCAGAACAACATACAAACTTGCCAACTAAAGATGTTGAAAATGCAGTAAAAGAAATTCTAGAGCAAATGGCTGATTCTTTGTCTGAATCGCAGCGTATTGAAATCCGTGGTTTTGGTAGTTTTTCATTACACTATCGTGCTCCTAGAGTAGGCCGTAATCCTAAAACAGGCGATACTGTTGAGTTACAAGGTAAATACGTACCTCATTTCAAGCCAGGAAAAGAACTTCGTGATCGTGTTAACGAAAGTTTGAATAACTAATTTTAGGTACTGGAGTTATCTGTTGTTCAGAATCACTAAAGTACTATGTATAGCAACTATATTAGTATTGGCTTTTTTATTGGGGACTCAAAACCCACAGGTCGTTACGCTAAACTATATTGTTGCTAGCACAAATATTCCATTAGCTGTTGTAATTAGCATCGCCTTTTCAGTTGGAATAATCGTTGGGATTTTAATTAGCTTTAAAGTGTTTACCTCACTTAAATGGCATAACTATCGTCTAAAACGAAAAAATAAGCTTTCTGTATTAAAAGACAGTTAATAAATGATAGAACTGTTATTTTTATTACTACCTGTTGCAGCTGCTTATGGTTGGATTATGGGTAGGAATAGCGCCAGAAATCAAGCCGATCAACAAAGTCGCGAAATCACCTCCCAATATAACAAAGGCTTAAAGTACCTTCTTGATCGTGAAGAAGACCAAGGACTTGAATACTTAATCAACTTACTTGAAGTATCAGCTGATTCCGTAGAACATTATCTCACTCTAGCTGCCATGTTTCGACGACGAGGGGAACTCGATCGCGCCATTAAAATTCATGAGCTATTACTGAAACAGCCTGCCTTAGATAATCCAACAAAAGAATTAATACAGATAGCTCTTGCCGAAGATTATGTCATGGCAGGAATGTTTGATTGTGCTGAAGAGCAGTTATTAGTACTCGTTAAGCAAAAAAATCTTCAAGCTCTTGAAATTCTCTTCAATATTTATCAACAAACTAGTGACTGGAAAAAAGGGATTTCTATATTCGAACAATTCCCTACTTTATTTACTAAACAGCAATTGAAGTTAGGTGTGGCCAATTTTTATTGTGAACTTGCTATTGAAAAGCAACAATTAAAATTAATAAAAAAAATAATTAACATAGATACAAACGTAGTGCGCCCCTTGTATGAGTTAGGAAAAGCCTCTTTCATCAAACAAGATTACCTCAAAGCAATTTCCTATTGGCGTGATTTATTAGTCCAGTCACCTCAATACACTCCCGTGTTCATCGATGACTTAGAGATTTGCTATCATAAGCTTAATCTAGCCAGCGATTTCAATAAGCTAATTGAAAAAGAAGTGGCCAGAGGTGGGATTCTCATTAAATTAAAATACTGCAAGTATTTAGTGAGTGTTGATCAAACTGATAAAGCGATTTCATTTCTTACTGCAAGTCTAGAGAAGCAACCAAATATCAGAGGGTTTAGTTCATTACTTGACTTGCTTGCGATAAAAAATGTCGATGTAGGCCCTTTGATTGATGAAATTAACTCTTTGGTTAAAAGCTATATAGCCACTAAATCAGAATTTCAATGTAAGCATTGTGGGTTCACAAGTCATACTTTGTATTGGTCTTGCCCATCTTGCAAACATTGGGAGTCAATTATTCCTAGCCGTGGGCTAGATGGATTTTAATAGGTAAATTATGTCAGATATACACGATCCTAAAGTTTTAATTGCTTTAGACTATGATGATCAAAATGCAGCAATTGAATTTGTAAAGCAGCTTTCACCGAATGAATGTCGCTTGAAAGTAGGCAAAGAAATGTTTACGTATTTCGGTCCTCAATTTGTGCAGCAATTGATTGATTTAGGTTTCGATATTTTTTTAGATCTAAAGTTTCATGATATTCCAAATACAGTTGCAAAAGCAGTTACTGCGGCGGCAAAAATGGGCGTTTGGATGGTGAATGTCCACGCAAGTGGCGGTCCAGAAATGATGCAAAAAGCTAAAGCTGCATTAGAAGAATTTGGTGACAATGCACCGCTATTAATTGCCGTTACCGTTTTAACAAGTATGGACGAAGCTGAGTTAAAGCGCCTTGGAGTGAACAAATCACCAGCCGAGCAAGTTATTTATCTCGCTAATTTAGCTAAAGAGTCTGGATTAGATGGAGTTGTGTGTTCAGCACAAGAATCTCAAACGTTAAAAGCGCAGTTTGGTCAAGAGTTTAAACTGATCACGCCTGGTATCCGACCTGCGGGGAGTGATGCTGGCGATCAAAAAAGAATAATGACACCTAGACAAGCGATAGAAAGTGGCAGTGACTATTTAGTCATTGGCCGCCCAATCACTCAGTCAAGCAACCCTGCACAAACATTAAATGAGATAAACCGCTCACTAAATGAAAGTTAACCTTTATTTATAATTTAAATATGGCACAATTATTGTTTCTTATATAACAATAATTATTTTTTTAAGTGCCATATTTATGAAATTTTTACCTGCGTTTATCTTAATTTTAGTCGTCATTACGTTTGGGTATAATGAATACTCAGCCTCTGCGAAATACGAGCAATATAATTCTTTTTTAAACCAATTAAGTACTTCTAAAGTGACTTCGTTTGAAGCTGCAAATGCTGCAAAAATCAAGTTACAAATCAACTGTGAAACAACAAAGCTACAACTAGAAAAAAATGGTTCATCGTTAGATGAGTGCCAAACTTATATTTCTAGTTTTCACGATGAGTGTAAAGATAAAGTTTTTCGATTAGCTCCTCTTGAATTTAGCGGAACTGAGGAGTTTGAGAAGTATGCGAAGAGGTATCAACGTTGTGTTTTACCTCTAGATATTGCAAGTATGGAAACAAACTTTTTATAAAAGGCTCTAAAGAGCCTTTTTTAATTTTATACTTGTAGCTTCAATATCAATTAAACCTTGTTTATAGAGACCGCCAATCGCTTTCTTATAATTGGCCTTGCTCGTTGAGAAGGTTTTTTTGATTAGAACAGGATCTGATTTATCTCCGAGTGCTAAAAAGCCATTATTTTTTTCAAGTTCACTCAGGATCTGGTTGCTTAACGTATCTATCTTGGCCATGCCTGGTTTTTCTAATAATAAATCGAGCTTATTATCTTCACGAACTTTGCGCACGAATCCTTTAAATACTTGACCAGGGAAAAGAGGCTTAAAAACTTGATCGTGATAAATTATGCCCCAATGAGCTTGATTAACAATCGCTTTGTAACCTAAGTCTGTTTTTCCTGCAATAATCAAATCTACTTCTTGTAATGATTCATAAGTTGCAGGCGTTTTATCTAAAAATTTATTGAGTTTACTCGAACCACACATTCTTCCACTCGCCTTATCGAGGTAAAAGTGGATAACATAAGAACGACCTTGCTCCATTTTAGGGCTTTGTTCATTAAAAGGGACGAGTAAATCTTTATCTAAACCAATATCAACAAAGGCACCGGTGCTATTTATTTCTTTAACACGCAATAAAGTGAAATCACCCAATTGAGCATACGGTTTTTTGCGCGTTGCCGTTGCAACACCTTGTGAATCTAAATAAACAAAAACAGATATGCTTTGCCCTTCATGATCATCGGGTGTTAATTCGTGCGCTGAAATAAAGACTTCACCTAATTCAGCCCCATTTAAATAGGCACCTTCATGGCAGATCTCTTCAATCGTTAATTGGTTGAATTTTCCTAAAGAAGGCATGATTTACTCCGGTTTTGGTTTGCGACGAAGAGGGGCTGAGCCATCAATGTCGATTGGTTGAACAATTATTTTTTTAACTGGTTTTTTCTTTGCAACAGGCTTTGTTTTTTTACTGTTAGCGGTGCTCGCTTTATTTTTAACGACAGGCTTTTTGTCTATCGGTTTTATGCCTTTAAATTTAGCTGCTAAACCATCAACTGTTAAAAACGTTAACTCGTGTTGTAAAAAAGATTTTATCGCTAAATAACTATCCCAATCTTTTGGGCCAACCAATGAATAAGCAAATCCTTTAAAGCCTGCTCGGCCTGTACGACCAATGCGGTGAACATATTCCTCAGCTTGCTTCGGTAGATCGAAATTAATCACATGAGTCACATTTAGTAAATCAAGACCTCGAGAGGCAATATCTGTTGTGACTAGCACCTGAAATTGACCTCGTGAAAACGCATCCATGATAGATAAGCGTTTTGCTTGTGTCATATCACCTGCTAAAGGTTGTGCTTTTAACCCTGATTCTTCAAGTAGTTGACTCAACCGATAGGTGTCCTGTCGTGTTGCTGTAAAAACAATGCATTGACCAACATTTTGTTTAGTTAAAAAATGACTTAATAGTGCTTCTTTATGTGATAAATGATCCGCAAAAAACATATTTTGTGTAATATCATCATGTTGTTCATTTGATTCACTCAAAGTCACTTTCTTGGGCGATTTTAATAAATTACGGCTAATCGCGTCTATTTGGCTGTGCTCTAATGTGGCAGAAAATAAAAGAGTCTGTCTTAAACGGTGATCAGCTTGTTGGTTAATGAGGTCAATTTCATCTTTGAAACCTAAATCCATTATGCGGTCAGCTTCATCAATGATTAATAATTCAAGCCCAGATAGAAAAAAAGACTTCTGTTTCAGATGATCAGCAAGTCGGCCAGGTGTACCAACAATGATATGAGGGTCTTTTTTCAATGATTTAATTTGATCGTTGAAATTATCTCCACCAAGTACTTTTGTCGCACTTATATTTGAACCAGCAATTAATAAACGCAACTGCGAAAATACTTGGTTCGCCAACTCTCGAGTGGGTGTGATAATTAATGCACGAGGATCGCGCTTACTTAATGCTCGTTGTTTGATTAACCGTTGCAAAAGTGGCACTAAAAAAGCCAAGGTTTTACCTGAGCCTGTTTTGGATTGTACAAATAAATCTTGTCCAGAGATGGCAATGGGAATTGCTTGTTGCTGTACATCTGTCGGGTGTTTGATCCCTTGATGCGCCAATTGAGTTAGCAAACGTTTATCAATACCAAACTCTTCAAATAACAAAATAAAACTCCAAAACATAAATTAAAAAAGCGCGATATTATATACCAACATCTTAACAGCTCACAGCCAATTTGATTTATTTTATCTTTTTAGGCAAAATACGCCACCCAAATGCGCCGGATTTACGTTTCGGTAAACGCCTCTTAGGCACTTAAAAGCAAAATAGGAAAACCCATGACAGCTATTCATAAAGACAATGCTACCGCTGAACACTTTGTTGTTTGTGCACTTTATAAATTTGTGACATTGCCAAACTTCGAGTCATTACGTCAGCCACTGTTAAACGTAATGGAGCAAAATGAAGTACGAGGGACATTATTAATTGCCGCAGAAGGCATTAATGGTACGGTTTCAGCCAAACGAGCAGGCATTGATGCGTTACTCGCGTGGCTCGATAAGCAACCAAATTTAGATAATATCGTCAGTAAAGAATCATACGATGATGAATGCCCGTTTTATCGAACAAAAGTAAAATTGAAAAAAGAAATTGTCACCATGGGAGTGGATGGGGTTGATCCATTGAAAGTGGTTGGGAGTTACGTTAAACCAAAAGACTGGAATGCACTTATTTCAGATCCTGATGTTATCCTGATAGATACTCGTAACGATTATGAAATCGAAATTGGCACTTTCCAGCATGCGGTTGATCCAAACACAAAGACATTTCGAGAGTTTCCAAAGTGGGCTGAGGAAAATTTAGACCCAGCTAAACATAAAAAAGTAGCCATGTTTTGTACCGGTGGGATCCGCTGTGAAAAATCAACGGCTTATATGAAAGAGCAGGGTTTTGAAGAAGTTTACCACCTTGAAGGTGGGATCTTAAAATACCTTGAAGAAGTGCCAAAAGAAGAGACCATGTGGCAAGGTGAATGTTTTGTGTTTGATAATCGTGTAGCCGTTGATCATGATTTGCAAAAAGGTTCTTACGACCAATGTCACGCATGTCGCATGCCTATTACGGAAGATGAAAAACTCAAGCCAGAGTACATGGAAGGGGTATCATGCCATCATTGTCACAATGAAGTGACCGATGAGCAGCGTGCTCGTTTCGCTGAGCGTCAAAAACAGATTGAGCTCGCCCAAGCCCGCGGCGAAGGTCATATCGGCCATGAGGCACAGGAAGTCTTGAAACAACGAAAAGTTGCCAAGCAAACACAAAAAGATTTACAACGACAAAAATCAAAATAAATAATCAGTGTGTGTTAAAAAGGCTAGATTTGTATTCTAGCCTTTTTTATGAACCTAATATTATTATTTCTTTTCGTAGGCGGCGTTATGTACACCCGCGGCACGACCGGATGGATCTGCATTGGTTGCAAATGATGCATCCCAAGCAAGCGCTTCAGGAGTAGAACAAGCCACTGACTTACCATGAGGAACGCAATGTGACGATGCGTCTCCTGGAAAATGTTCCGCAAAAATGCAGCGATAAAAATAGGCTTCTTTGCTATCAGGTGTATTAATTGGGAATTTAAACGCCGCATTATCGAGCATTTGATCTGTCACTTGAGCTGCAACATACTCTTTTAAAGAATCAATCCAGTTATAACCCACGCCGTCTGAAAATTGCTCTTTCTGGCGCCAAAGCACTTCATCTGGTAAATAGCCATCAAATGCTTCACGTAAAATATGTTTTTCAATTTTACCGTTTGCACCACAAAGTTTAGCTTCAGGATTAATACGCATTGCTGTATCAACAAATTCTTTATCTAAGAATGGTACACGTGCTTCAACTCCCCAAGCGGCCATCGATTTATTGGCTCTTAAGCAGTCGAACATATGTAATTTTGATACCTTACGATTTAGTTCTTCATGAAATTCTTGAGCATTGGGTGCTTTATGGAAATATAAGTAGCCACCAAACAACTCATCCGCGCCTTCACCCGAGAGCACCATTTTGATGCCCATGGCTTTTATTTGTCTGGCCATTAAATACATCGGTGTCGAAGCTCTAATGGTGGTGACATCATACGTTTCAAGATGATAAATCACTTCTTTTAGCGCATCGATACCTTGTTGAACAGTAAAGTGAATAGGGTGGTGAACGGTACCTATCATATCCGCAACTTTTTGAGCAGCAGCTAAATCTGGCGAACCTTCAAGGCCCACAGAAAATGAATGAAGCTGAGGCCACCAAGCATTGGAGTTATCGTCATCTTCAATGCGCTTTGCAGCGAAACGTTGAGTAATTGCTGAGATAACTGAAGAATCTAACCCACCAGAAAGAAGGACGCCATAAGGTACATCACACATTAGTTGGCGTTTAACAGCAGCTTCAAGAGCGATTTTTACGGTTTCTGGTTTAGCATCGTTGTTCGCAACTGCCGAATAACTTTGCCAATCACGTCGGTAATATGGAGTCAGCGGGCCATCAAGGCTGGATAAATAATGGCCCGGAGGAAATTCTTGGATCTGATTACAAATAGGCGATAACGCTTTTAATTCTGAAGCAACATAAAAGTTACCATGTTCATCTGTGCCAGTGTAAAGGGGAATAATCCCAATATGGTCACGGCCAATTAAATAGGAATCTGTCTCTTCATCATACAGGCAAAAAGCAAAAATACCGTTTAAGTCATCTAAAAACTGTGCCCCTTTTTGTTTATACAAGGCTAAAATGACTTCACAATCGGATTCTGTCTGAAATTCAAAATCAATTTCTAATGATTTTGCTAACTCTTTATGATTATAAATTTCCCCGTTGACGGCTAATACATGGGTTCTTTCAGGATTATATAATGGCTGTGCACCACTCGAGACGCCAACGATTGCAAGTCGTTCGTGTACTAAAATGGCTTTATCTGATGAATAGACACCTGACCAATCAGGTCCTCTATGGCGTAATAATTTACTCATTTCGATAGCTTGAGTACGAAGCTGGATTGGGTCAGATTTTATATCTAATACCCCAAAGATTGAACACATATGAATTCCTCATTCCTACGACAAAAAATATTCTTAGTTTAAGTTTTTAACAGATATATAAACTCAAGTCACATCTGTTTTACAAAAATGTTCGAATAACTTATGCAGTTCACGTCGTTAGAATAAAAAACACACAATTAATGACTGTTAGGATCCTCAGGAAAGTATTTAAGTAGCATATCAAGCAGTGTTTGTTTGACGATGGGTTTCGTTAAGTATTCATTCATCCCAGCACTGAACGCTTTATCGTAATCAACTTGCATTGCATTTGCTGATAACCCACAAATAAAGAGAGATTCTTTTGTATACCCCAACTCCCTTAATGTTTCTGTGGCACTATATCCATCCATAATGGGCATTTGAATATCCATTAAGATTAAATCAAATTGTGCACCGCTTTGAATTGTTTCAACAGCAATTTGTCCATTCTCGGCCGTCATTACATTGACGCCAATTTGTTTGAGCATTTCACCGGCGACAATGAGGTTTATTTGATTGTCGTCCACTAATAAGATATTCAATGGTTGTTTAATCGCGCTGCGTGAATCTATAACTGGCGAAGATAATGGCTTTGTTAATTGCCTGTTGAGCGCTTTACTCAATTTACTTGGGAAAATAGGGACGGTTAAACATACGTGTTCAAATGGAATCGCTTGTTGGCTAATAAAGCTGGCTTGATTGTTCTCACATAAAAAGATGATGTACAAATTGGGATTACTCACAGCAATAAGCTGTTCAAAAAATGTTTCAGTTAATGTGTCATCATCGATTTCTAATAAGATAACATGTTCAGTAAGGTCGCCTTTAGCCAAAGCCGCTAAGTCTGAAATGACTAATTTTGGTGTTAAAATTTTCCTCAAATAGTTAGGTAAGAGTAGCTCTTCAGATTGAATGTAATATATAGTTTGCTCGGGGATTTGCTCCAAACTAAAAATAGGTTTATTTGCATCGGGAGTGTGTAGCTCCAACTCAATATTAAAATGGCTGCCAACGCCAAGTTCAGATTCAACAAAAATTTTCCCACCCATCAACTCAGTCAATTGTTTTACAATACTCAATCCCAATCCGGTACCGCCATATTTACGACTAATGGAACCATCCGCTTGGGTAAAGGAATTAAAAATATCGCTACACTGTTGCTTTGTTAATCCAACACCGGTATCACTGACCGTCAATAAAAAATGTGTTGTATTACGGCTTGTCGGCCCTAACCATTTAGCCGATATTTTGATGCTGCCATGCGCAGTAAACTTAACGGCATTGGTACATAAATTGAATAATATTTGGTTGATTCTTAAGGAGTCGCCCAGCATAACCTTCGGCAAACGCGGGTCAATCTCACAATTGATATGCAGTTTTTTTTCATATGTTTTTGGCGAGATATTGGCCACTAAATTTTCCAACGTTGATTCTATTGAAAACTCAATAGATTCAAGAGTGAGTTTACCTGCTTCGACCTTTGAAAAGTCTAAAATATCGTTCACTAAATTCATGAGCAATTCGGTGGAATAAATGGCTTTTTCTAAATATTCGCGTTGTTCAAATGTGAGTTCAGTATCCATACAAAGCTCGATTAACCCAGAAATACCATTTATGGGTGTCCGAATCTCATGGCTCATATTCGCTAAAAAAATGCTCTTAAATTCTGTCGCTTTTTCTGCTTTTAATCGGGCTGACTGCAGTTCAGAATTAAGCTCATTCGCTTGTTCGAGTAATTTAACGGTATTTTTATTATTGTTTTTAAAAACATCTGCTGCCTTGGCAAGCGATCCAATCTCGTCATGACGTTTGAGGCCAGGAATACGATCGATATCTTCTGCAAGAGACAGCTTTTTAAAAATTTTAGTGATTGAATTGATTGGCTTTATTATTCTATAGACAAGGAACACAGCGCAACACAGCGCAACGACGATTCCGAGAATAGCAATGACATTGTTTCGTAAACGTGCGCGATTAAGCGTCTGCTTTACTTGTAGGTTTGTTTCGTTTAATTGCGTGGCAACATACTTATTCAATTGCTGACTTAGATAAAGAAACTCATTTGCAGAGCCTGTCATCACAACATTCGTTAAAAAAACATAGCCTCTTGTTACTTGGCTCAATTTAGAAAAATTTGCTTTTATCAAATCGAGTTGTTGTTCAACGTCGACTAGGTCTTGATCATTGATTAAGGCAAGTGACATCGTAATGTGTTCATTAAAAGCGGTAATGTTTTGATAATCTTGTGAAAGCAAATATAGCAGGGCGATATTTTGACTCTGAGCTAGATGGTTATTTAACTGGGTTCTCAGTTCAGGTTGCTCAAAAAAATGAAAATCAATTAACGTTTTAAGTTTTTTCATTTCGGACAACAAGCCGGAGCTGAATATTTCTTCCCGTTGTCGGCGCCCATCAATCACCGCAGTAAAGTTTTCATTATAGTCATCAAGGTGTTGCTTCATTCTGAACAAATAATCTCGATACTTAACGGAGTCAACATCGTTTTTAGACAGCTTTTCTAGTTGTGTTAGCCCTTGTTTAACTTCTTCTAAAATTATCGCAAATCGACTGATGATCGAATCACTGGCCGTTTCTTTATAAATCAGCACATTGCGTTGCAAATCGAGTACCCCGAGTTCTACTTCTCTCACCAAACTTACTTTTTGAACCGCTTGTTCGGTCAAATCTATTCCCGCGATGAATGAGCCCTGATTCGTATAAGACAAATACACTTGTATTAATAAAGCGAAGACTAACACACTCAATATTGAATAAATTTGCAGTTTAATTGAGTTAAACACAGGTATCCTTAGGAGCTGATAAATTCATACCATTTTTGTAAGCTATATTCATAAGTCGGCATTACGGTATTCCACACGGCGACATTGCTTAATCGTGTTTCATAACTCCCTCCAGTACGAATACTCCCTTTTTTCACTGAAATTAAACCATCCGGGCCTTTTAGGTGTTCATTTGCCGCAAGTCCTTCATACCAGTAATTCCATTCATTTGCTGATAATAAACTACGAGAGCGTTGTGGATTAGAAATGTAATAACCTTGGCGCGCAATGAACGCACCGGGCCAACCCGACAACCACCAATTCATGTATTCATAGGCAACATCTTTTACACGACCATGCGTTTTTGATGACAAACACATCACCCCATGCCAACCGCGGTAGCCTTCTTTTGGGGCTGCAAATACCACTGGAATATTTTGAGCATTCAATGCAGATACCGCCGGGGAGAACATACTTTCAATGGACACTCTTCCTGTTTGCATAAAATCAACGGATTCTGGTACAGATGTCCAAAAGCCGCTGAAGTGCTTTTGCTTTTTCAGGTCATACAACACAGAAAACAGTGAATCAAGCTCTGATTTGGTCATTGCACCTATGTTATTAAAGCTCACTAAACCATTTGCTTTTGCAGCGAGAGCTAAATCAAATATCCCTATGGTTGGAGCATTAATAATGGCCACTTTGCCTTTATTGCTTTCATCAAGTAACCAGCCCCAGCTCTCGGTTTGATAGGGGACGCCAGCAGGGATCTGCTGTGTGTTATACCCAAATGAATCAACATTGTGCACGTAGGGCAAAAAGCTAATGTGGTCGGTATGGGGGATCCCTAATGAACCATCAGGTTGAATATGTAAAATCTTATAGGGTGCGTCACCAGCCCCTTCATTAGCATCAGGGGTGATTTTCCCCGATTTCGTCAGAGGATTGATCTCATCCCAATACTGAATTCTTTTCTTTTCAATTGGTTGGATCGCGCCGCTTTGCCATAAAATTTGTATACTGTTTGACCATTGCTCGTATAAATCAAAGGATGAGGGTTTCATCGATGCTTTTTGTAAAACTTGTGCGCTCCCTTTAGGCTCAAAAATCAGATCAATTCCTAAATCTTCCATTGCTTGGCGCCGAATAGGCTCTTGCAAAGTGACGTGTGTTCCTAAAATGCGCAATGACGTCTTTTGTTTAGCGAAAACATAGGGGACTTTAAACGCTGTTGTCACGGCAATGGATGTCGAGAGCATTTTTTTTAAAGCATCACGGCGACTTACTATCTTTTCGCTATCCATTTCTGATCCTTGTTAAGAATTACCCTATAAAATTAGTTCAAAAAAAACGGATGTTCAATTAGTTATGTTATTTTGTAGATTGATAATTCAGTTTAAAATCGGTTTACAATTATTAATAAGGCAGGTTTATGCAAGTTAAAACATCTAAGGTTGATTTAACAACCGCAACAGGGAGTATGCGCTGTTATATTTACGAACCCAGCGTGCAAGGAATTTACCCAAGTGTGATTTTTTATTCTGAAATTTTTCAGTTAACAGCACCTATCTCACGCAGCGCCGCCATTATTGCCAGTCATGGATTTGTCGTTATTGTGCCAGAAGTGTTTCATGAATTAAACCCGATAGGGACCGTACTTGGTTATGATGATGAGGGTAAAAACAAGGGTAATCAGGATAAATGGACGAAAAATTTAACGAGTTATGATTCTGACTTACAAGCAATGATTGATTTCAACGATACGTTAGTTCATACCAATAACAAAATTGGCGTGATCGGCGTGTGCATCGGTGGCCATTTGGCATGTCGAGCGGCGATCCATTCTCGTATCAAAGCGGCATTTTGTTTATATGCCACCGATCTTCACAGTGATACATTACCCGCAAATGAAAATCAACAAACATTTCGGCGTTTATCAGAAATTAAAGGCGAGATCCATTTTGTATGGGGTAAGCAAGATCCTCATGTGCCAAAAGAAGGCCGCATCAAGATATATCAAGCACTGCAACAACATGAGCTTAATTTTCAATGGCTCGAAGTCAATGCTGAGCATGCTTTTATGCGTGATGAAGGAGAGCGTTACGATCCAGCACTCGCGATGACTATGTATCAAAATGCAGTGGCATTGTTTCAACGGGTTTTATCGTCATAAATTAGGCAAAAAAAATCCCTCTTGCGAGGGATTTTGAGGGTTTCTCAGTATCTTAGACACTGGGAATGAGGACGGTACTCTTAATTATTGCTCGAAAACCATTTCTGGAATATCACCTGCAACAATTAACTTACCTGCTGTTTTACTGATGATTTCATCAACAGTGACACCAGGGGCACGTTCTAACAGGTGGAACGCACCATTTTTAACTTCGAGAACGGCTAAATCAGTGACAATTTTTTTAACGCAATTAACACCTGTCAGCGGTAGCTCGCAGCTTTCTAATAATTTTGATTCGCCATGTTTATTGGCATGCATCATAGTCACAATGATATTTTGGGCGCCAGCGACTAAATCCATTGCACCACCCATACCTTTGATTAACTTTTTAGGGATCATCCAAGAGGCGATTGACCCATTTTGGTCGACTTCAAAAGCGCCTAGTACAGTGAGGTCAACATGACCACCTCTGATCATAGCAAAGCTTTCAGCACTGTTAAATATGGCAGCACCAATTGCCGCTGTAACGGTTTCTTTACCCGCGTTGATCATATCCGCATCAACATCTTGTTCAGTTGGATAGGGACCCATACCTAACAAGCCATTTTCTGATTGCAACATCACTTCAATACCTTTGGGTACATAATTTGCGACCAGTGTCGGAATACCAATGCCTAAATTGACATAAAAGCCATCTTGAAGTTCTTGCGCCACTCGCATGGCGACTTGTTCACGAGTTAATGCCATTTCAATTCTCCAAGTTAGCCGCGAGTTGTAACGCGTTCGATACGTTTTTCAAAGTTGCCTTTGATGACTCTGTTTACATAAATACCAGGCGTATGTATTTCTGATGGTGAGAGTTCACCTGGCTCGACTATTTCTTCAACCTCTACCACAGTGATTTTACCTGCTGTTGCAGCCATAGGGTTAAAGTTCATCGCTGTATGTCTAAAGACAAGATTGCCATAACGATCTGCTTTCCACGCTTTTACAATAGCGAACTCACCAGTGATAGATTCTTCAAGAATATAAGGGCGTCCATTAAATTCTTTTACTTCTTTGCCTTCAGCGACTGGCGTACCATAGCCTGTAGCGGTATAAAATGCTGGGATCCCCGCACCACCGGCACGCATTTTTTCAGCTAATGTCCCTTGTGGAGTCAGTTCCACTTCAAGTTCACCACTGAGAAGTTGTTGTTCAAATAGTGCGTTTTCACCTACATAAGATGCAATCATTTTTTTGATTTGTTTGTCTTGCAACAAAATCCCTAAACCAAAATCATCAACCCCACAGTTATTGGACACTACCGTCAGATCTTTGGTTTGTTTACGCTTAATTTCTGCGATTAACCCTTCTGGAATACCACATAAGCCAAAACCACCGGCAATCACAGTATCGCCATCTTTAAGCCCGTGCATTGCTTGCTCGTAGCTTGTTACTACTTTATCAAAACCGGCCATGGCCAACTCCCTTAAAACACATAATTATTAAGCATCTAATTTGCTGCGCAAGGCATTGGATACCCGACTTAATGGCGCTTTATTTAAAGCGTCGCAAATAAGCCATCCTGCGCGCGCTAGTCTTTCTAAATCAATTCCGCACTCAATGCCAAGTCCTTGCAGTAAGTATACAACATCCTCAGTGGCAACATTTCCTGACGCACCTTGTGCATAAGGGCAACCCCCAAGACCTGCCACTGCACTGTCAACAGTTGAAATCCCTTGCATCAACGCCGCGTAAATATTTGCTAACGCTTGACCGTAAGTATCATGAAAATGAACCGCAAGCTGCTGCGTTGGGATATGTTGTTTGAGCAAACTAAGTAACTCTGTCACTTTACCTGGGGTGCCAACACCTATGGTATCGCCTAAGCTAACTTCGTAACAACCCAGAGCAAGCAAGGATTGACTCACACGCAACACATCGGCGTATTCTACATGTCCTTGATATGGGCAACCTAACACGCAACTGACATACCCGCGCACTTTAATGTTATGGGCTTTTGCAAGCGCCATCACAGGTTTAAATCGTTCAATACTCTCATCAATCGAGCAGTTAATGTTTTTTTGACAAAACGCTTCACTGGCAGCAGTAAAAATAGCAAACTCTTTAATCCCAGCGTCAAGTGCAGCCTGCGCTCCCTTTAAATTGGGTGTTAAAGCCGATAATTCGACAGAATCAACCGACAATGCATTGATGACTTCTGCTGAATCGGCCATTTGCGGCACCCACTTAGGTGATACAAAGGCACCGGCTTCAATATAACTCACACCTGATTGCGCTAACTGATTGATGAGGTTGACCTTGTCTTGGGTCGACACTTTTTGCTCATTTTGCAGGCCATCTCGAGCGCCGACTTCAACAATCTTTACTTTATTAGGAAGCATTTAGTCATTTCCTTCATGGGGCTCGACCACCGCCAACATAGCGCCGTGAGTCACGAGCTCACCTTCACCAAAACAATAACTCGTTAATACACCATCAAATGGAGCGGCTAATGTGTACTCCATTTTCATTGCCTCAATAATCACAACGCCATCACCTTCACTGACATCTTGACCAAGCGGGACTAAGTGTTTGACGACTGTGCCATTAAGAGGCGCGGCTAATGACGCTGATTGATTATTTGTTTCGCTGATATAATGCTTTTGCTTAAACGCATACTGATGATTAAACGCTAAATACATTAAATCGATCGTGTGATTGGCAGCATCATAATAAAAATCAGCGCTGTATTTTTCGCCATTAATTGAAGCTGTTATTTGTTGCTGATCAATTGAGGCCGAAGCAGTAAATGAGAAGCCATTGATGTGTAGGGTATAGCCTTGTTCAAAATGAACTGCATAAACATCTTCGCTTTCGCTAAATGGAATGGCAATTTTTTGTTGTTGATTTAATCGAAAGCCCGCTTGTGTGTCCCAGGCATCGCCAGAATCGGCATTGCGTATCTGATGTAAATACACCAAGCTTGCCATCACCTTACTGATGTTGCACGTTTGCAGGCTGTCGTTGATCAAATCATCAATATGGTTGGCGATAAAGTGAGTATCAGGTTGAGCATCAGTAAAGCCCTTGTGAGAAGCTAATTGATGTAAAAAGCTGACATTACAATGAAAACCAGCAAGGTGAAATTGCTCAAGGGCATGCTGTAATCGAGTGATGGCTAATTTTCGAGTCTCATCCCAAACGATTAGTTTAGCGATCATCGGATCATAAAAGCTGCTGATTTCAGCACCTGTTTCGACCCCAGTATCAATCCGGATATGTTGAGACAACTCAGGGGTTAACATTGCTTTAATGGTGCCTGAGCAAGGGATAAAGTCTTGATTTGGATCTTCTGCGTAAATTCGCGCTTCGAGTGCGTGACCTGTCAGTAAGACTTGCTGTTGCGTCAAGAGCAAAGCTTGCCCTGAAGCAACACGGATTTGCCATTCAACTAAATCAATTCCCGTGACCATTTCTGTGACAGGGTGTTCAACTTGCAGGCGGGTGTTCATTTCCATAAAGAAAAATTCATCACCACACAATAGAAACTCTACTGTGCCTGCACCGACATAATTGATGGCTTTTGCACAACGCACAGCAGCTTCACCCATCTCTTTTCTTAATGTATCAGAAAGAGTTGGGGCAGGGGCTTCTTCAATCACTTTTTGATGGCGACGTTGCAAAGAGCAATCACGATCACCTAAGTAAATACAGTTGCCATGCTGATCAGCAAACACTTGCACTTCGACATGACGAGGCTGATTGACATAACGTTCCAGTAACACCAAATCATTACCAAACCCAGCTTGCGCTTCACGCTGAGCGCCGGATAAGGCTGATTCGAATTCATCAATATGATTGACCACTCGCATGCCTTTACCACCACCACCGTAAGCGGCTTTAATCAGGACAGGAAAGCCAATATTAATCGCTTCTTGTTTTAAAAATTCGATATCTTGATTTTGACCGTAGTAACCGGGCACTAAAGGAACATTGGCCGCAGCCATGATTTCTTTAGAACGCGATTTTGATCCCATCGCCGTGATTGCATCTGCAGGCGGGCCAATAAACGCGATATTGTTGGCTAAACAGGCATTAGCAAAGCCATCGTTTTCTGATAAAAATCCATACCCTGGGTGCACACAATCAGCTCCAGCACGTTTGGCGACATCAAGAATTTTATCAGCAACTAAATATGAATCTTTGCTCGGCGATGGACCAATATGATAAGCCTCGTCCGCGTGTTTAACATGCAACGCGTTAGCATCAGCATCTGAGTAAACAGCCACCGTTTTGAGGCCTAAGCGCTTGGCTGTTTTTATGATTCGGCACGCAATTTCACCACGATTAGCAATCAAAATTTTATTTAACATAGTAGGGACCTGTCATCACTGTAATTATTGTTGCCAACTCGGGGCTCGTTTAGCAAAAAAGGCACTTAACCCTTCTTGACCTTCCTCTGATACACGAATAGACGCAATTTGCTGTGCAGTATAGTCAGTCAATGATTCATCAATGACTTGTCCTGCGACGGCGCTGATAAGCTGCTTTGCAGCACGAACAGCCGCTGGACCATTATCAATAATCGCTTGCAAGATTGTATTTGCAGCTGACTCTAAATCATTATCGATTATCTGTATTAGCCCCATTTGCTGCGCTTGCGGCGCTTTAAATACTTCGGCGGTTAAAAAATAACGACGAGCTTGGCGCTCACCGATTGCTTGAATGACGTATGGGCTAATCACGGCAGGAATTAAACCCAATTTAACTTCACTCAAACAGAACTTTGCATCGTCAGTACAAATAGCAATGTCACAGCAGGCAATAAGTCCAATCGCGCCACCAAAGGCCGCCCCTTGAACCAAACAAAGAGTCGGCACGGCAACAGAGTGCAGCGACGACATCAATTTAGCCAATTGTTTTGAATCGGCTAAATTGTCTTCAAAAGAATTGTCGGCCATCGATTTCATCCAGGCCAGATCAGCCCCAGCAGAAAAGTGTTTTCCTGCACTTTTGAGCACTAATGCACGAATATCTAAGGTCTTGGCATATTCAATCGTTTCGATGAGTTGCCCAATTGTGGTGTCGTCAAACGCGTTATGAACCGCTTGGCGATCAAGTTCGATAGTGGCCACATTTGATTTTGTTATAGAGAGTGTCACTGACATATCGCGTTCCTTACATTCTAAACACGCCAAACTGCGTGTCTTCTTTGGGGGCATTGCTTGCAGCGCTAAGCGCGAGCCCTAAAACATGGCGGGTATGAGCAGGATCGATAATGCCATCATCCCATAATCGCGCACTGGCGTAATAAGGGTGGCCTTGCTGTTCATACTGCTCAATAATTGGTTTTTTGAAATCAATTATTTCTTCATCAGACATGCTTTGCCCTTTTCGTGCTAAGCCATCTTGTTTAACCTGAGTTAAGACTCCCGCGGCTTGTTCACCGCCCATTACTGAAATTCGCGCGTTTGGCCACATCCACATCATGGTCGGTTCAAATGCTCGACCGCACATGCCGTAATTACCCGCGCCATAAGAGCCACCGATTAACACCGTGAACTTAGGAACTTGCGCACAGGATACGGCTGTAACCATTTTAGCACCATGCTTTGCAATGCCTTCGGCTTCATATTTTTGTCCAACCATAAAACCAGTAATGTTTTGTAAAAACACCAGTGGAATATTACGTTGGCAGCACAATTGAATAAAATGAGCCCCTTTTTGCGCAGACTCTGAAAATAAAATCCCGTTATTGGCGACTATGCCAACAGGATGACCGTAAATGGAAGCAAAACCGGTGACCAGTGTCTCACCAAAATAACGTTTAAATTCATCAAATGATGAATCATCAACCACACGGGCAATCACTTCACGAACATCAAACGGTTTTTTAAGATCGGTGCCGACGATGCCGTAGATTTCTTGTGCTGAAAATCTTGGCTCTTTAATATCGTTTAATAATGGTCGAGTAGGGGGTTTATGATTTGTCCGTGCGATGCACTGACGGGCGATAGACAAAGCATGCGCGTCATTATCAGCATAATGATCGGCCACGCCTGAGATTTTACAGTGCACATCGGCGCCGCCTAAATCTTCAGCGCTCACTTCCTCGCCCGTGGCCGCTTTAACTAATGGCGGTCCAGCTAAAAAGATAGTTCCTTGTTCTTTGACTATGATACTTTCATCTGCCATAGCGGGGACATAGGCACCGCCTGCGGTACACAAGCCCATCACCACAGCAATTTGTGGGATCCCTTTGGCTGACATTCTGGCTTGATTATAAAAAATACGGCCAAAATGCAATTTATCAGGAAACACTTCATCTTGTTCAGGCAGATTTGCCCCACCTGAATCAACTAAATAAATACAAGGCAGATGACAACGTTCAGCAATTTCTTGTGCACGTAAGTGTTTTTTTACCGTCAACGGAAAATAGGTGCCACCTTTTACGGTTGCATCGTTACCGATGATCATACATTCAATGCCTTTTACTCGGCCAATGCCTGCAACCACACCTGCGCACGGTATATCTTGTTCATAAACGCCATATGCTGCAAATTGTGAGATTTCTAAAAAAGGCGAACCCTCGTCCAACAAGGTATCGATACGATCACGGACAAACATTTTGCCGCGACCTTCGTGACGTGCGATTAATGCTTCACCGCCACCTTGTGTCAAGGTATGGGCTTTAGAATGAAGATCGTCAACCAATGACTGCATGTTTGCTTTATTTTGCAAAAATTGCGCGTCAAGTGGATTTATTTTTGATGTAAGAATTGTCATGGCGATCCCTTAACGGCTTTCGTTGAAAAGCTCACGACCTATTAGCATTCTGCGAATTTCAGAGGTACCCGCACCAATTTCATATAATTTTGCATCACGCAGTAATCGGCCAGTCGCATATTCATTGATATAACCATTACCGCCTAAAATTTGAATGGCATCGAGGGCCATTTTAGTGGCCAGTTCTGCGGCATATAAAATCGCACCCGCCGCATCTTTACGAGTTGTTTCACCGCGGTCACAAGATTTTGCAACTGTGTACACATACGAGCGCGCCGCATTCATTTGCGTGTACATATCTGCGATTTTGCCTTGGATTAATTGAAATTGGCCGATAGGCGTATCAAATTGTTTGCGCTCGTGAATATAAGGAACCACGATGTCCATACACGCTTGCATAATGCCAAGAGAGCCACCTGATAACACCACGCGCTCGTAATCCAAGCCACTCATTAATACTTTTACGCCATTGTTCAAGCCACCTAAGATATTTTCTTCAGGTACTTCACAATCAATGAAGACTAATTCGCAGGTATTTGAGCCGCGCATCCCTAATTTGTCGAGTTTTTGAGCTTGGGTGAACCCTGGGAAATCACGCTCAACAATAAATGCAGTGATGCCTTTATGACCTGCTTCTAAATCTGTTTTGGCATAAATGACATAAGTATGGGCATCTGGACCATTGGTGATCCACATTTTATTACCATTTAATATGTACTTATCACCGCGCTTTTCCGCTTTGAGTTTCATCGAAACCACATCAGAGCCGGCATTGGGTTCGCTCATCGCTAAAGCACCAATGTGCTCACCCGAAATAAGTTTAGGAAGGTACTTTTCTTTTTGTGCTTGATTGCCGTTTCGGTAAATTTGGTTAACACATAAATTTGAATGGGCACCATAACTTAAACCAATCGACGCACTGGCGCGGCTAATCTCTTCCATTGCTAAAACGTGTTCGAGATAACCTAAACCTGAACCACCAAATTCTTCACTGACGGTTAAGCCAAGTAATCCCATCTCACCAAGTTTTGGCCACAACTGATTTGGAAAACTATTATCGATATCGGTTTGCTCAGCTAACGGGGCGATTTCTGCCGTTGCAAAACCATTTACGTGATCACGGATCATGTCGGCTGTTTCACCAAGGCCAAAATTCATTTCTTTATATAGTGAGATAGTGCTCATTTTGGGAACCTCTTTGTATTAATCTTCTAGACTTTTAAGCGTATCGTGGCAGCGACGCTCTGCAGTGACCAATTCCATTAAAACGACTTTAATATCGTCCATTTGTTGGCTTAAGTGGGCTTTTTTATCTTCGATGAGAGCAAGCATAGTGACGAGCTGTTTGGCACTTGACTTGTCCGCGTCATACAGCTCAAAAAGTCGGCCAGTTTCAGCTAAGGTAAAACCTAAACGTTTTCCGCGTAAAATCAGTTTTAATCTGACTTTATCGCGTTTGCTATAGATACGAGTTTGACCATTACGCTGTGGTGTAATCAGTCCTTGGTCTTCATAAAAGCGGATACTACGGGTCGTAATATCAAATTCTTTTGCCAAGTCACTAATGCTAAATGTTTGTTCTGTGTTATCTTGATTCATGTGTTCACCTCAAATTACGAAACTAATATATGTGAAGTTTACGTAAAGGTAAAGCTTGAGTGTTAAAACCGTATTAACATTCTTATTTAAGTTTACCATCACAGGTTAGACCAATGTCTTGTATCCTGTATAAAGTCGCTATCTGGCAAGATATATTGGCACTTTAGTCTGTAATCCATTACATCCAATTCACTGCTTTTTTACATTTACGTTGGCGTAAACGTAAATTTTATGTATTCTCATGTCATTAATGTCGAGGAGAATATTTTCATGTCAGTACACGATCCGATTGTAATTGTAAGCGCATCTCGCACCCCAATGGGTGGCTTTATGGGGATGTTCAGTGAGACCCATGCAACAGAGCTTGGTGCCACAGCCATTGCTGATGCCGTAAAAAAATCTGGTTTAGCTGTTAATTCAATTGATGAAGTCATTATGGGCTGTGTTTTACCAGCGGGACTCGGCCAAGCGCCAGCGCGCCAAGCGATGCTAAAAGCAGGCTTAAATCTTGGCACAGGTGCTACGACTATTAATAAAGTATGTGGCTCTGGCTTAAAGGCGGCGATGTTTGCTCATGATTTAATCAAATCAGGTTCGATTAATGTTGCCATCGCCGGTGGGATGGAAAATATGTCGGCAGCCCCTTATTTTTTACCCAAAGCACGTGGTGGCTTTCGAATGGGCCACGGTGAAATAAAAGATCATATGATGGCCGATGGCTTAGAAGATGCTTACGAAAACAAAGCGATGGGTTGTTTTGCTCAGGCCACAGCTAACGACTATGCTATTACGCGTGAGCAAATGGATGCATTTGCAATTAACTCTCTGCAAAAAGCACAATCAGCTATAGAAACGGGCGCGTTTCACGCTGAAATAACGCCAGTTATCGTTAAAACACGAAAAGGCGATGTTGAATTTTCGATTGATGAGCAACCAGGCAATGCAAAAATCGATAAGATCCCTGCATTACGACCTGCATTTGCAAAAGATGGAACGATCACAGCCGCCAATTCATCTTCAATTTCAGATGGTGCAGCAGCGCTGACATTAATGAAAGAATCTGAAGCGACTGCAAAAGGCTTAACGCCGCTGTGTCGCATTGTTGCTCATGCTACTCACTCGCAAAAACCAGCTGAATTTACTATCGCACCAGTAGGCGCAATGAACTCAGTATTAGAAAAAGCAGGTTGGTCAAAAGACAGTGTTGATTTGTGGGAAATTAATGAAGCATTTGCCATGGTCACTATGCTCGCAATTAATGAAATGGGACTCGACAGTGCCAAAGTTAATGTAAATGGCGGGGCGTGTGCGTTGGGTCACCCAATTGGAGCCAGTGGTGCGCGTATCTTAGTGACATTAATCCATGCTCTGAAAAACAGAGGGTTAAAAACAGGCGTTGCCTCACTGTGTATTGGTGGTGGTGAAGCGGTTGCGATGGCGATTGAAACAATTTAACAAATCTAAGGCGCGATAATTTAAAAATAGAAGCGCCTTTTTTATTTGGGGAGAAGATTAACATGCATAAAGTTCCATTATTTATTGAAGGGCAAATGGTTCAATCAACATCAGAGCAGTGGATTGATGTGGTGAACCCAGCAACACAAGAAGTGATAGCGCAAGTGCCATCTACCACTGACGCTGAAATGGAGCGCGCGATTGCTTCTGCACAAGAAACATTTAAGACATGGAAAGATGTCCCTGTCTCAGAACGTGCGCGCATTATGATGCGTTACGCTGCGTTATTAAAAGAACATCATGATGAAATTGCCACCATTATTTGTCATGAATTAGGCAAAACATTTGAAGACGCAAAAGGCGATGTTTGGCGCGGCATTGAAGTTGTTGAACAAGCAGCTAATGCACCCGCCATGATGATGGGTGAAACGGTCGAAAATGTTGCTCGTGGTATTGACACTTATTCATACACTCAACCTTTAGGTGTGTGCGCGGGTATTACGCCATTCAACTTTCCAGCCATGATCCCGCTTTGGATGTTCCCGCTCGCGATTGTGTGTGGTAATACCTTTATTCTGAAACCATCTGAACAAGATCCACTGACGCCAATGCGCTTAGTCGAATTGTTTGAAGAAGCGGGCGCACCAAAAGGTGTGTTGCAAGTTGTGCACGGTACCAAACCGCAAGTAGACAAAATTTTAGAGCATCCTGCTATCCGAGCGATTTCTTTTGTCGGTTCTTGTGGTGTGGGTGCTTATATTTATTCAAAAGGCACTGAGCACTTAAAACGAGTTCAAGCGTGTGTGGGCGCTAAAAACCATATGGTCATTATGCCGGATGCCAAAAAAGAGCGTTTGATTAGCAATCTAGTTGGCGCATCTGTCGGCGCTGCAGGCCAGCGTTGTATGGGGATCTCAGTGGCTGTGTTTGTTGGCCAAACCAAAGAATGGATCAATGATTTAAAAGAAGCCTTTACGCAAGTTCGACCGGGTGTTTGGGACGATCCGCAAGCCGCATATGGTCCGCAAACTACGCCACAAGCAAAAGCGCGCATTTTATCATTAATCGAAACAGGTAAAGCGCAAGGTGCAACCTGTTTACTAGATGGATCTGATTTTACCGTTGCAGGATTTGAGCAGGGAAATTGGGTTGGACCAACTTTGTTTACTGACGTCACAACCGATATGGATTTGTATAAAGAAGAAATATTTGGCCCTGTGTTGGCGTGTATTTGTGTGGATACGCTCGATGAAGCCATCGCGCTTATCAACAATAGTCCTTATGGGAATGGCACGTCGTTATTCACCGCTTGTGGTGCCGCTGCACGCAAATTCCAACACGAAATCGAAGTCGGTCAGGTTGGAATTAATGTGCCAATTCCTGTGCCACTTCCTTTCTTCTCGTTTACTGGTTGGAAAGGCTCATTTTATGGCGATCAACATACTTATGGAAAACAAGGGATCCGTTTTTACACTGAGACTAAAACGGTCACCGCTCGTTGGTTTGAAGACGACATTGCCACAGGCCCGAATATGAGCATTAACTTGAAATAATAAAAGATAGGAGCAGTTTACTGCTCCTTTGTATTACCCGAATAAAAAAGAGGTCGATATGGACTTTAATTTAACAGACGATCAACTTGCATTTGCAGACACCGCCCGACAATTTGCAGAAACAGAACTCGCCCCAAACGCTGCACGTTGGGATAAAGAACACATTTTTCCAAAATCTGTTATTCAAGCAGCCGGTGAGCTCGGTTTTTGTGGTCTTTATACCCCTGAAGATGCAGGTGGCTTAGGGTTATCTCGCCTAGATTCAAGCATCATTTTTGAACAACTATCCATGGGCTGTACCGCCACCACCGCAATGCTTACGATTCACAATATGGCCACTTGGATGATTGCAAGCTTTGGCACTGATGCGATTAAAGCGCAGTATGTCGACCAACTTGTTATGGGCCAGCTATTAGCTTCGTATTGTTTAACTGAGCCAGGCTCTGGCTCTGATGCAGCTTCGTTAAAAACAAAAGCACAACTCACCGATGATCATTACGTGATCAATGGTTCTAAAATGTTTATTTCCGGCGCCGGTGAAACTGAAGTCCTTGTTGTGATGGCCCGCACTGGTGGAGAAGGCGCAGCGGGTATTTCTGCCTTTGTTGTGCCAGCAGATGCACCGGGCGTTATTTACGGTAAAGCGGAAGAAAAAATGGGCTGGAACGCGCAACCAACCCGTCTCATTACCTTTGAAAATGTCAAAGTTGCTAAAGAAAACTTACTTGGACAAGAAGGCGAAGGCTTTAAGTTTGCCATGCAAGGCCTTGATGGTGGCCGTATTAACATTGCAACCTGCTCAATCGGCACGGCGCAACAAGCACTCAATACCGCTAAAAATTACATGCAAGAGCGTGAGCAATTCGGTAAACCCTTGGCTGCATTTCAAGCATTACAATTTAAACTGGCAGATATGAACACTGAATTAGTAGCTGCCCGTCAAATGGTCAGGCTAGCAGCGTTTAAACTGGATAATAACGATCCAGAGAAAACGGCCTACTGTGCAATGGCTAAACGGTTTGCGACCGATGTTGGCTTTAAAGTGTGTGATGATGCACTGCAAATCCATGGTGGCTATGGTTACATTAAAGAGTATCCACTTGAAAGACATTTACGTGATGTCCGTGTTCACCAGATCTTAGAAGGGACCAACGAAATCATGCGCTTGATTGTTGGCCGCAGACTCCTTGCGCAAGGCGCAGGCGATATTTTATAAGGAAAAGAAGATGACAGCTCAAATTAAAGTAGAAAAACGTGGTTCAATTGCATTGTTAACAATGTCAAATCCGCCAGCAAATACTTGGACTCGAGACACTTTAGCAAGCCTTAAAGAAATCGTTTTGTCCCTTAATGCTGATAAATCAATTTACTCACTGATCATCACTGGGGAAGGAGAAAAGTTTTTCTCTGCTGGTGCTGATTTAAATGTCTTTGCTTCTGGTGATAAAGGCATTGCCGCCGATATGTCTCGGGTGTTTGGTGAAGCATTTGAAACGCTATCTAATTTTAGAGGGGTGTCGATTGCCGCCATAAATGGTTTTGCGATGGGCGGAGGCCTTGAAGTTGCACTGGCTTGTGATATTCGAATCGCTGAACAACAAGCACAAATGGCATTGCCTGAAGCTAAAGTTGGCTTGCTACCCTGTGCTGGCGGCACGCAAAATTTAGCGTGGTTAGTCGGCGAAGGCTGGGCAAAACGCATGATTTTATGTGGTGAGCGTTTAAAAGCAGACAAAGCCCATGCGATTGGTCTTGTTGAGGAAGTAGTTGAAACAGGTCAAGCGTTAGAAAAAGCATTAGAGCTGGCAAAAAATGTTGAACAACAAAGTCCTGTTGCTGTGACTGCATGTAAAGCCCTTATTCAAAAGGGCCGTGATGGTACTATTAACAGCGCACTGCCACTCGAGCGTGAACTGTTTGTGACATTATTTGATAGCCAAGATCAAAAAGAAGGCGTCAACGCGTTTTTAGAAAAGCGTGCGCCACAGTGGGTTAACGGCTAATGAGTGCGGTATTATTTCGTGAGCTCGATACCATCACAGATCAAAAAATAGGTATCGCTACTCTTAACTGTGAAAAAGCGCTCAATGCATTAAATAAAGAGATGGTGGCGTTACTCACGCCGCAGCTCCTTGCTTGGCAAGAAGATAAATCTATTTCGATGGTGATCCTCGAAGGTGCAGGTGACAAAGCGTTTTGTGCCGGTGGTGATGTGGTGAGTTTATACAACGCCATGAGCAGTCAACAAAATGCGCACTATGTTGAAGAGTTTTTTACAGCTGAGTATCAGCTTGATTATTTAATTCATCGCTTTGAAAAACCAATTTTACTTTGGGGACATGGCATTATTATGGGCGGTGGTTTAGGGCTGATGGCGGGTGCGAGCCATCGCGTTGTTACAGACACATCCAGAATCGCCATGCCAGAAATTACCATAGGTTTGTATCCTGATGTTGGTGGCAGTTATTTCCTCAACAAAATGCCAGACCATTTAGGTTTATTTTTGGGTTTAACAGGTGCATCGATTAATGCTGAAGACGCAAAGTATGTGAATCTGGCTGATTATTATGTAAAAGCGGACCTCAAACAAACCTTGTTAGATGAATTGATTGTGACGAAATGGGGCCAAACGATCCCACTTAATCATCAAAAGTTGGACGCTGTATTATTAAAAATACAAAAGCAATCAGGTAAACCACCTGCATCAAATATCAAAGCCAATTTGCCCACGCTTAAAACCGTGTTTGAGCTCACCCAACTTGAAGAGCAACTAGAAGCATTGAGAAATTTAGATACTCAAAATGCCTGGTTAGCTAAAGCAATCAAAGGCCTTAAACATGGCAGCCCTTTGAGCATTCGTCTTATCGAACAACAGCTTCTACGTGCTAAAAACATGTCCTTGGTTGATTGTTTCAAAATGGAGCTGGGTTTATCGGTCAAATGTGGTCAATTCGGTGAGTTTCAAGAAGGCGTGCGCGCGTTATTAATTGATAAAGACGGTCAACCCAATTGGCGCTACCCTGATAGTTCAGCGGTTCCACTTCAGGTCATTGAAGACTTTTTCCAGTCGCCATGGACACCTGACACACACCCATTAGCGTTGCTTGGTAAGGAATAAATATTATGGCAAAGATAGGTTTTATTGGTTTAGGCAATATGGGCGGCCCAATGGCAGCCAACCTGATCAAAGCAGGGCACCAAGTCACAGTCTTTGATTTGTCTGAAGTGGCATTAAATACACTTAGTCAATTGGGCGCACACGTTGCTCAAGACATCAGTCAATGTGCTATCGATCAAGATATTACTATCAGCATGCTGCCAGCGGGCAAGCATGTAAAAAGCGTGTATCTTGGTGAAACAGGCCTCATCAATCACTTGTCTAAGGCGAGTTTAGTGATTGACTGTAGTACCATAGATGCAGCAACAGCAAAAGCTGTGGGATCAGAATTATCAGCAGCCGGTATTTGCTTTGTAGATGCGCCAGTATCAGGTGGTGTCGCCGGTGCAACAAACGGTACATTAACGTTTATCGTCGGCGGCTCTGCAGACGATTTTGAACGCGCACAAGTGATCCTCGCTGATATGGGTAAAAATATCTTCCATGCAGGGGAGACAGGCGCCGGGCAAGTTGCAAAAATATGCAATAACATGTTGCTGAGCATCTTAATGGCTGGCACCAGTGAAGCACTACAAATGGGCATAGATAATGGCCTTGATCCAAAAGTGTTATCGGAAATTATGCTGCAAAGCTCAGGTCGAAACTGGACATTAGAACTTTACAATCCATGCCCTGATGTACTCCCTAATGTGCCTTCATCGAATAATTACCAAGGTGGCTTTATGGTTGACTTAATGGCGAAAGATTTGGGCTTAGCCATTGAGGCGGCTGTGCAAAGTCAATCAGTCACACCGATGGGATCATTGGCAAAAAATATGTATAACCTCATGCAAAATCAAGGCATGGGCGGACAAGATTTCTCAGCTATTTTTAAATTATTTTCTAAACAAGGGTAATTCACTATGGAACTAAAAAACAAAACCATCGTGATAACTGGGGGTGCTCAAGGGCTAGGTTTAGCCATGGCTGAACGTCTGGCTAATTTAGGGGCGAACTTAGCCTTAGTTGATATGCAACAATCGGCATTAACCGCAGCCAAGCAGTTCTTAGCACAATTTAATACACGCGTTGAAACGTATGTCGCAAATGTCAGTCAAGAAGCTGAGGTTGAAGCAACCTTCGCCAAAATTAATGCCGACTTCAATAGTCTCGATGGATTAATTAACAACGCAGGTATTTTACGCGATGGTATGTTTATTAAAGCGAAAGAAGGCAAAGTTGTTGGCAAAATGTCCCTTGAACAATTTCAGTCTGTCATTGATGTTAACTTAACGGGTGTGTTTTTGTGTGGGCGTGAAGCAGCCCATCACATGATTGAAAATGGCCAAGGTGGCGTCATTATTAATATGTCGAGTGTCGCTCGTTCTGGCAATATGGGGCAAACAAATTACTCTGCATCCAAAGCGGGTGTGGTTGCAATGACAACGACATGGGCGCGCGAACTCGGTCGCTATGGGATCCGAGTAGGCGCTATCGCACCAGGTGTTATTCGCACCGCCATGACCGATGCCATGAAACCTGAAGCCAAAGAGCGCATGATTGCAATGAAGCCTGTCGGGCGCTTTGGTGAGGCAGATGAAATTGCTCATACTGCACAATACATTTTTGAAAACGATTTTTTCACTGGCCGAGTGGTCGAAATAGACGGTGGCATTCGTTTATAAGGTGAATCCTCAATAAAAAGTGTTATACAATCAGGCAGCTTAGCTGCCTTTTTTATTGATTTGTAACGAGTAAACCATGACCGATAACAAAACAATTCATAATTTTTATATTAATGAAGAACAATCTATCTATTTGTTATCCCACCATGATGCAAAAAAACACAAACAATGGCTTAAAATTTGTCAAAAGCAGCTTAGCTTACTTGGGTATGATCATGTCGAAATGATTGGCTCTGGCGCATTTGGTTTTGTTTTTTCAGGCAGCGATCATAAAGGTGAACAATGGGTCTTTAAATTCTCTCGTATCACCCTCGCGCAAGCAGTGCGCGATAGGCTCGAAGATGAAGCCTATATGTTATCGCAAATCGATAATCCACTGGTGCCACGCTTTTACGCGTTTGAACGGATCAAAAAACAAGGGATTTTGATGATGGCCCGAGCGCCGGGTGAAGATCTCGAAAAATTTTCGCTCAAACATGGTCGGTTATCACCACAGTTTATTACTGCATTAGCTTTAAAACTACACAGTGTATTACTTGATTTACGTAACCATAAAGTCGGGATGTCGTTATCACCTATGGTGCATGGTGATATCAAACCGTCAAATTTAGTCTGGGATGACCAACAGCGACAATTGTCACTGGTTGATTGGGGCTCATCTGTGTACGCTCAAGAAGATGGCCATGGCAATCCAATCGCATCGAATATTATGGATTTAATGTCCCATGATCTTCAGCATAGTAACGCGAGGATGGGGGATGTTTATTTCATCGGGGATGAGCAAATGGCCGGATTAAAATCTTCCCCTCGCTTTGATGAACAAGGCGTCGCGTCAACTCTATATGCACTTGCTTCTGCGCAATCGTGCCGTTTTGGTAATGTGGTTATCCCTGCAGCCAGTTTAGGTTTACCACAAGAGTTAGCCAATGTGATTGATGGCATGCTCTCAAAAGACAAATCAATCCGTGATGGTGCTGGGGATTATTTTTTACGTAACATGCCTAACATGGCTAAAGCATATATGCCGCAATTACCACAAGTCGATATCAAAAGCGCAGTTCCATTTTGGCATGCAGAGAGCGCAAACCGACCTGATACAGTGGTGTATAGCTCCAGAAAGTCATTTTTACGCCAAGCAGATGCTGGCTTAGTGCTAAAAGATGTGAATGACGCCCAACTGGAGCGCTATTACCGCGAATTTTTAATTGACATGGGCGACACAGAAAAAGCGTTTTTAGCCTCCATCAGTCGGTTAGCGAAATATCCAGTCGTAGGGGGATTAAGTTTTCACTGGAAAGAAGAGCAACTGTTTATTGAATCTAGCCTGATTTTACATGATATAACTTTAAAAAAAGCCTTTACCGATGCGGTTAATAATACCGTAAAAATTGCACAAGGCATTGTACAAAAAGGCCTATTTAAGTGTTGTTTATTTGATGCGCGTACAACGATTCAACTACCAAGAAACAAGCAAGGGCAGTTAGAGTTCGAGGTGCTTCCGAAAATCCATTATCAGGTAATGAATGTAACCGCGACAGAACTCACTCGACCTCATTCATACTTTGAAGATGGTAAAGATCCAGATGAACAACTGACATTGCCCAAAGAGGTATTAAAAGGGGTTTTTGCACTAAACCAAATACATCATACCGGCTGTATTATCGTTGAATCTTTGCCTGATAGATTAAAAGTACACCATTACTATCGGCTTTTAGATCCAAGTAAAGAGCAACTATTTAATGCAATTTTACAAAAAATAATGGCCAGTATTGCAACGATTACTGACTATGGCGTCGCCGGATTTATGAAATTACCTTATAAAAACACCCGACAGTTTGATTTAATCAGTAAACAAGCTGATCACTTTTACCCCCGAAATCCAAAGCAATTACTTAGCCAGCTTTAAAGACTAAATATGCATGAAAAAATGCTTTTTAGATTATTTTAGTTTTGAATTTTTCTAATTGACTGAAATTGAATAGAACATGCATTTTGTCTAAAAATAACTCAAAAAAGACTATTGATCTCTGATATCGGGCTCGTTATCTTTGAGTGAGGCAGGGGGAGTTTTCATCTGCCTGTGAACTTTAAACTCAAAGTGGAGCTCTAAATATTTTGTAGCTAATGCTACACAAGCTTAAACGTATTTCTTATTTATTTATCGTTATTTTAACCCTGTTTTTTGACAGTAATTTAACGATTCAATTAATTATTTGTTAAAACGTGACTTAAGTCACACTGTTCAAAATTAATAATAAGGTGAGGACGTTACCTATGAAGAGACAAAAAAGAGATCGTCTTGAAAGAGCACATGCTCAAGGTTTTAAAGCAGGATTAGCTGGGCGCTCAAAAGAAATGTGCCCTTACGAAAATTTAGATCCTAGATCTCATTGGCTCGGGGGATGGCGAGAAGCCATCGAAAATCGAAACATGTATAAAATTTAAAGCAAAAACGCCCAGTTGGGCGTTTTTTAGTGTTCTAGCAGTGGGCTTGATCAGAAGCTGCTTGTATCTTGAAATAAACCCACTTTTAAATCTTTAGCTTCATAAATAACGCGACCATCGACTTCAACAGTGCCGTCCGCCATACCCATGAATAATTTACGCTTAATAACACGTTTCATATCAAGACGGTATGTTACTTTTTTAGCTGTAGGTAAGATTTGCCCTGTGAATTTTACTTCACCCACACCCAGTGCACGGCCTAAACCTGGGCCGCCAGACCAACCTAGGAAGAACCCAACTAATTGCCACATCGCATCGAGCCCTAAACAACCCGGCATCACAGGATCACCTTTAAAGTGACAATCGAAAAACCATAAATCTGGATTGATATCGAGTTCAGCAACGATTTGACCTTTGCCATGCTCGCCACCATCTTCGGTGATAGAAATGATGCGATCCATCATCAACATGTTATCACTTGGTAAGCGACAGTTTCCCTCACCAAACATCTCACCGCGTCCACATGCGACCAATTCTTCTTTTGTAAAACTATTTTTCTGAGTCATATTCTTCTACTTTGCGTAAAAATTGCCGTTACTTTAGCGAACAGATGTAAGCTAAACAACTCCGAACAGTTAATTAATCATTCTTTTTTAGTAAAAAATCACAAACCTACAGGCTTATTGTGCTTTTTTACTAATAAATCTTTATAATATGCGAGTATTTTTTTTATAGGATAACGCATAAATATGATCCTTTTTGTGAACGATCTCACGGTAATTGATTTTTCTTATCTTTGTCATCAACGAGGTGCGGTAGGTGAAAGTTGGATTGTTGATTTAACCTTACACGGCAGCCTAAACGAAGAATCGATGGTATTAGATTTTGCGTTAGTAAAAAAACAAGTTAAAAAAATTATTGATGAGCATATAGATCATAAGTTGGCTTTACCCATGGCAAAAAATGTTTGCCTTGAACAACAAGGCGAACAAACGAACGTGACATTCATGTATGCGGATAACAAACGCTTAGCCATGAGTTGCCCTGCACAAGCTTATTGCCCAATTGATGCTGATGAAATCAATCAGCAAACTGTGACTGCTTTTTTAATCAATACGATTTTGCCCCTGTTACCAAATAACATCGACAAAATAGAAATAAACCTGCGTCCAGAGAATATCGATAGTTTTTATTATCATTACAGTCATGGATTAAAGAAACACGATGGCAACTGCCAACGCATCGTGCATGGACACCGCTCGAAAATAGAAATTTTTGAAAATGGCATGAAAAGCCCTCGTTTACAAAAACAGTGGGCAGAAGCATTTGAAGATATTTATTTAGTCAGCCAAGAAGACATCATCGAGCCTGATGCGCTCAAGTTCATTGACTCGTCACCTTCACATCTATGTTGTGCTTACACCGCGCCACAAGGTTATTTTGAGCTTTCGATTGAACAGTCTGTCACACATACTTTACCCTGTGATACGACCGTTGAATGCATCGCTGATTATCTTGCAACGGCACTTAAACAAGCAAATCCAAACAGTGATTTTAAAGTTGTGGCCTATGAAGGTGTCGCTAAAGGGTCGATTGCCTATGCTTAAGCGCGGCGTTTTGTTTGCCAGCTTACTTTGCTGTGCGTTATCGAGTAACGCACTAGAGCTAAAAGGCCAGCTCACACAAGGTGGGTTAGTCACAGGGCAATTGCCCGGAGCCAAACAAGTCAAATTCAATGGCAACGAACTCAAACTCACCCAAGATGGCACCTTTGTATTTGGTTTTGGTCGAGATAGCAGCCTTCAACATACCTTACAATGGCAAGATGAAGCAGGAAAGTCTCACAGCGAGTCATTTTTGATTACTGCCCGCTCATATAATATTGATAAAATAACCGGTGTGGCTAAAAAATATGTCTCTCCACCAGAGTCAGTCTCAAAACGGATTTCACAAGAAGCCCGTGCAGTGCGTGAAGCGCGTAATACCATATCAAATCGGACTGATTTTTTAAGTCCGGTACTTAAACCAGCACAAGGTCGAATATCGGGCGTGTATGGCAGCCAACGATTTTTCAATGGCGAACCAAAGCGACCCCATTATGGCTTAGATATCGCCAATAAAACGGGCACGCCTGTGTATGCACCGCTTCCTGGTAAAGTCGTCTTTGCTGATCCTGATTTGTACTATTCTGGCGGCACGTTAATTCTTGACCATGGTCATGGAATTACGTCGACCTATATTCATTTACATACACTGGATGTTAAAAAAGGCCAAGAAGTAAACCAAGGCACTAAGATTGCAGAAATCGGCGCAACTGGCCGAGTCACCGGCCCACATTTAGACTGGCGATTTAACTGGCTACAAGAACGCCTTGATCCACAACTTTTAATGATTGATACCTTAGCGAATAAACCATAAATGACAGAACAAACTCAAGCACAGAGAGATTTAATCATTGCACAACGCATTGAAGAATCATTAACGAAAATTACCAAAACAGTTTTTCCAAGCCGCACCAATCATCACAATACTTTATTTGGTGGTGATGCATTAGCTTGGATGGATGAAGCCGCATTTATTGCTGCTACGCGATTTTGCCGCAAACCATTAGTGACAATATCCTCAGATCGGGTCGATTTTAAAGAAGCAATTCCTGCGGGGACGTTTGCTGAATTAATCGCAAAGGTCATTCATGTTGGGAATACGAGTTTGCGTATTCAAGTCGACATCTATCTTGAAACAATGCACAAAGACGACAAGCACCAAGCTATTTCAGGCAGCTTTACCTTTGTTGCCGTTGATGACGACCATAAACCGACTCCTGTCGTTTGTGAGCGAATGTTTAACGGATTCAAATAACCTAAGTTCAAGTGAAAAAAGGCCGCTTAATTAAGCGGCATTTTTATATATCACAGTTTAAAGCACCATAGCTGCAATCCAACCAAACACTAATAAAGGGATATTAAAGTGAATAAAGGTTGGCACGACTGAATCCCAAATATGGTCATGTTGTCCATCTGCATTTAAGCCGGATGTGGGCCCTAAGGTTGAGTCTGAAGCAGGGGAGCCTGCATCGCCAAGGGCACCCGCCGTACCCACAAGTGCTGCGGTCGCCATTACAGAAAAGTTTAGTTCAATACATAAAGGGACAAACAAGGTGGCGATGATTGGCACTGTTGAGAATGAGCTGCCAATTCCCATGGTAATTAATAGTCCAACCAATAGAATAAGTGCCGCAGCTAGCGGTTTGTTGTCTCCGATGATTGCCACAGCACCATCAACCAGCGAGGCGACATCGCCAGTTTGTTTGATGACTTCTGAGAATCCCTGAGCAGAAATCATAATAAAACCAATCAGCGCCATCATAGAGACACCTTTACTGAACAGATCATTGCTCTCGTGCCATTTTACTGCACCAAAGAGAGTAAACACAACGACGCCAGTCAAGCCGCCTAAAATCATCGAACCACTTAAATTTTGTGCAACTAATGACAGACCAATCGCCATAAAACCCACAAACAGTACTTTTTGTTTATTTTCGACTTTTTTCTGTGTCGGTTCTGTTATAAGGCTTTGTTTATAATATCTTTTATGCCGATAAGTAAATAAAAGTGCAATTAATAAACCAACTACCATGCCAATGGCTGGAATAATCATGGCTTGCGGTACCGCGGTGTTGACAATTTCCAGACCATTATCGGCCAAGTTCTTGTGCAAGATACTGTATAAGTAAATACCACCAAAACCATACGGTAGCACCATATACGAAGTGGCTAAACCAAAAGTCAGTACACACGCTATGGCTCGGCGATCTAGCGCCAATGTATTTAAGATCACCAAAATAGGGGGGATTAAAATTGGGATAAATGCGATATGGACTGGAATAATATTTTGTGACGCTATCGAGCATAATAAAATAACCGTTAAAATTACGTAACTTAAACTGCGTTTTTCATCAGCGTTATCGTGCCTATCAACATTGGCGAGGAGTTTTTCGGCCAAGATTTGCGTTAAACCGGACTTTGAAATCGCCACTGCAAATGCGCCGAGCATCGCATAGCTCAGTGCTATCTCAGCCCCACCAGATAAACCACTATTAAAAGCGTTTAAAGTGTCAACCAAACTCATTCCAGAAATAAGTCCAGCAGTGAGCGCACTGAGGGTCATTGCCACGATGACGTTGATCCTAAGTAGGCTTAAAGTCAGCATTAGCATAACGCCAATAATTACAGCATTCATAAAAGTCTCTTATTTTTTAGTTATTGTTTTAATTAATTTAGTTATATGGTGCCGCTGTGATTTACTCAACGTCTTATCTTGATACCGAACAGACGAATAAATCGCAGCAAACTCCTTGATATACTGACCCTTGGTTGGATGTTGTTCACTGACCAAAGATAATATTTTCAAAGGAGTGGTGCCTTTAAGGGTTAAATCATTGGCTTCAATGGGGGTTGCATTGGCAAAAGCCCACTGTTGTAGTTGTTGGTATTCTTTGGCCAATGGTGTCAAATAGACAGGCCGATTTTGCCAATAAACTAAGCCAAAATAAGATAAAAAAACCAAACCTATAGTCCCCAAAACTGTTATCGCGATGGTAAACGGGGAAATATCTCCCAATGTATCTTGTAAAAAAGAGGCTTGTGTTGAGTTATCGTAGCCGAGTACCCAAGTCGTCCACATAAAATCAAGTTGATCAATGTTCGTTCTCAGCCAGTTGATCATCGGGTAGTGTTGTAAACTAAGCCAACTTAATTCAAGGTTATTCATAAATGCGTCGCGTTGACTGTCACTTTCAGAGAGTGAACCTAGCAAACGGTCTGGGGCAACGACAGCGGTTGCATCAAAAATTGTCCATCCTTTACCTGCTAACCACACCTCAGTCCACGCATGTGCATCATATTGATAAATATTAAAGTAACCACCTGCGACTTTTTCACCCCCTAAATAGCCAGAAACAACACGAGCTGGGATCCCTGCGCTGCGAAATATGAACGCCGCACTGCTAGCATAGTGTCCACAAAACCCTTGTTTAGAATCAACCATAAACTGATCGATGGTATTTAAGCCTCTTAAAGCTGGCGGGCTTAGGGTATACACAAAGCCCTGTGATGCGAAGTAGTCCATCAACATCTGAAAAAAATGGGCATCCGTGCGGGCTTGTCGTTTTAATTGTTTAGCCAGTAATTGACTTTGATTATTGTCCAAACGATTAATTGATAAATTAATCGTTTGACTCCATGTATTTAAAGAAGGTACTGAGTCAAATAGGGGGCTGCTTTGGGCCTGATATTTAATGGTTTGCGATAGATTGCTCGTTCTGGCCAGAATTCCGTCGTAGCGATTTATAATCCCAGATGTCGATGAATGCCCATAATCTAGGGCATAAAGCCAAGGTAAAGAGGACTTTTCAGCAATAATTTCATACCCCAGAGCTTGAGCCTCAGCTGGAGTTGTAGGAATCTGTTTTGAAGCGGTATGCTCCATTAACGTCCAACCTCGATCAGAATATTGTTCATGGATCATTGCACGCCAATACATTGGAGTCGTAGGCGGGGAGTCATTAAAGGTCGCGCGAAATACCAGATCAGAGGATTGCGATAATTTTGCAATATCAAACGGATTGACCGTTTCATTTAAGCCTGTAGATGCAGTGCTTGGGCCCGGTAACGCCCAAAAAGACGGCAGTTTTGGGATCAATAAAAAACATAACAAAGTGATTGGCAAACAGGATATAACACTTACCGCAGCAAGTTTTAATGATTTCACCAAATGAATATTCTTTGTTTGGCCTAGCATATTTAACGCAGTGAGCTCTAATGTAATCAGAACTAAGCTAACCAATGAAAACATGAGGTTTTGCTGATATAAAAAGACACTTGCTATAACAAATGTATGAACTAAAGCAATTATTTTAAGGTGTTTATTACTTGTAGCAATAAGCTGTTTTAATGCGACAGAAACCAACAGCATAGAGACAAATAAATTGACTGTATCACTGAGTCCAACATCGACAAATAATACAAAACTCGTGGCCACAGCCAACAAATTGCCCACTGTGGTATTGGGCCTAGGGATTTGTTCTAGTGCCGACGCAAACCCCCAAAGTGTGATGAGCAATATAAGGGCTATCAACATCGAAGATAAATAATTGGCCAATATTAGACTGATAATAAAGACAATTATTGATTGTAAAACCGCAGTATTAAACTTCATCTTACACCTCACTGAGTGCTTTTAAACATTCAGCTAAATGTTCGGGGCCATGATTTGCGCCAATATGACGTTGAGGAAGTGTTAACCCATAGATTAATTCATCGTGCTGTGCTTGTTGCAGCAAATAAGCCAAATACTCAAGGCGTGTTTCAAAATCATCTGGCAACAAAGCAAAATCAAAAATAACATGCCCATTGCCTAGTTGATTAAATTGTTTGCTCACCAGTTCATGTTGCTTGGCATAGTGTTTCCAAGAGATACGCGAAAAACTATCACCTTTTTGATACGTTCTGATCCCGTCGAAATCATCACTACCTTGTGCTTGATTGCTGTGATCGCCTTCATCCGGTTGTTCATGAGTATGAGAATAATTTAATAGAGTTCGTTGATTGGGGTAAACAAAGGTGGAATCTTGATAAACAAGGTAACTCCAAATAGTGATTAAACCAAAAGGGTACGAGCTGCTTATTTTGATTCTCGGTAGGGCGTATATCCCTCTTTTTGAAGGTGTGAATTGTAGCTTTATTGTCTTTGCGCTATGAGAACAATCAAAAGCGTCAACCGGATTTAACCACTGCGCTGCTAACTTGATTTGTTGAGCTGTACGTAAGTTTTTGAACGATAGTAACAATTCAAAACCAGATTGCACATCTCCAGGGCGACATTGAATATATTCGATTTCGGTATTGGATAAATTCAAATAACCTTGTATGACAGAGACTAACAATAAAGATAGAAGAAGGTAGCTGGTCATAATAATCATATTATTTTGATAATTACTGCCCAGTAAAAAGACTAAGATAGCAAAACACAAAAAAGCCAAACCTAGACGGGAAGGGAGTACGTAAACATTTTTATGTTTAAGCATTAACTTTTTAAGGTGGTGCTGTCTTTTAATTAATTGTTGATTGACTCGAGCATCAATCTTGCTCTTAACATGCTCAAACATATTATAAAGGAACAGGGACTTCAGTCATGATTTGCTCTATCAGCTGCAAATCGTGTTGATGACTATTTAAACTTAAACGATGCTGCACCACACTTGGCAAAATAGCCTGAATATCATCAGGAGTTACAAAATCACGATTGTGAATAAACGCCCAAGCTTTAGCTGCATTAATTAACGCAAGGCTCGCTCGTGGCGACAGTGGCATCGCAAATCGGCCGGGCTCACGCGTATAGTTAACAATCGCAAGAATATAATCGATGACTGGACTTGAAACAGTCATGTGCGATATTTGCGCTTGTATTTGTTCAAACTGATCGTGTTCTAAAATATTGGCTAATTGCTCTATAGCAACATTTTGGCCAAGCAAAATTTTTCTTTCGGCTTCAACGTCAGGATAACCCAATGATATTTTCATTAAAAACCGATCAAGTTGAGATTCAGGTAATGGGTAGGTACCGGCTTGATAAATGGGATTTTGTGTCGCAATAACAAAAAACGGACTGGGTAATGGGTAACTGTGGCCATCAATACTGACTTGCTGTTCTTCCATAGCTTCGAGTAAAGCACTTTGGGTTTTTGGACCCGCACGATTTATTTCATCCGCTAAAATAACTTGATTAAACAAGGGGCCTTGATGAAAGCTAAATGTTTTATCATTTAAATCAAAAATCGACGAACCAATAATATCAGCTGGTAATAAATCGCTAGTGAATTGGATACGCTGATAACTCAAATTTAAAGACGACGCTAATGCATGTGATAACGTGGTTTTGCCCATGCCAGGTAAATCTTCTATTAATAAATGACCCCGAGCAAGCAAACAGGTTAATGCCAATTTTATTTGTTGTTCTTTACCAATTATCACTTGAGATAGATTACTAATCACGTTATCAATCAATGAGCTCATGAAATTCCTAAGTACCATCATATTATTTGTAAATTAGAATAAAGAGTTAAACGGTATTTGCCAATCACCAAATGGGGTTAATTTAGTTTTTAATGACACTGACAGCTGCTTTGAAGCATCAAAACCTACGACAAGATAAAATAAGCTGTGTAACCATACAAAATGTCCGATACCGTCTAGTATTGGACATAACATGTAATACTGAATATGTTTTATTCGCAGTATTTGAGGATAGAAAAGAACCTACACTTAATGGCTGATAATTAATGTTATGTTAAATAGAGTGTTAAAGTATTTGAAGAGATCTCTGCTATCGAATATTTCTGTTTAAATTTGCTATATAACAGCCTTTTCAATAGCCAGTCATTTGACCGTCAAAAATTATAACAACTGGAACGGTTTTAAATTTAAATGTCCTTCGTATCTGAGTAATTAGCGGCCGCGCCAAATTGTTTGCTCACTACTCGGATCTCATTTAAACAAAAGTTATTATATGCACTGCATTCTTTGTGTAGCAATAGTTTATTGCTAATTCAAACAGCTTCACTTTTACTCATCGGTTAGATACTTTTGATTTCTCTGTTTGCGTCACAGTTGAAAATACATATATGAGGTTTAACCATTACAAAATAAACAAGTTTTTTTCTCTCACTTATTTATGCCATCTTGTTGTACTAAGTTACGTTGTTATGTCGCTATGTTTCATAACCTTGCGCTTGTGTTGCAATCTAGATCCTAAAACCTTTTTAGATAATTTACTTAACGCTTTTTAACTGTTTAAGAGTTCATTCATATCGACCACTCTATATATCCTGCCATTTTATTGTATATATCTAAGCCATAAAAAAGGCCTACAAATATGTAGGCCTTTGAATAAGTTACTTACAAGTGATTATTCGTATCCACGGGGTTTTTTCGTTTTTATAATTGCGATATATGCATGCCAGCTGGCATAACTCAGCAAAGGCATAATAACAATAAAACCTGCAGCCCCGGTCGCAAACCCTAAAGCAATAAAGACAAAGATGCAGATTGACCATACAAGCATGGCTGAAAAATTGACTTTCACTGCGTGAATTGAAGACACAACGGCTGTCATTATATCGACGCGCCGCTCCATCATTATTTGTGGAGTAAACGCTGAAATTGCAAAAACAGACACCAATAGAATGCCGCCAATAATTGAACCTAAGGTTAAAAATGCGGAGAGCTCTTCAAAAGTCGGATTGGCGTAACTGGGATAAAGCGCATGCACTAATGCAGCAAGCCTCATCCAAATGATCATTATCACCATCAGCACAATTGCAAAACCCCACTCTCCTACTGGATTACGAAACATTGACTTCAGGGAATGGGATAATGTCGGTGTGTGGCCTTTTTCAAGTTCCCAGGCTACATCATATAAACCAACAGCGAAAGCAGGTCCAATCAATGCAAACGCGACTGTTGCGGGTAAAATTACAAGGTAAGTACCTGTAAAAACTACGGAATAAACGATAATAACAGGGATGATAGTAAAAATTAATCCGTAGACAAGGCTAAGAATGGGAGCTTGTGTCATATCTTTAAACGCAAGTGCAAGCCAGTGAAAAGCAGAGAACGTATTAACTTTGTTACACGCTAAACAACGTGCAAATTCGGTGTGTTTATCTAACGCATTTGTTGTAGGCATATAAGATGCTCCTTTTTAAAGTCACTCTTTATGTTTAGAACATAGACCCGTCATTTACAAACTAGACACTCTGTTATACGTCGCGATTAGCAATATTGTTTCATTTTTCACCTTGACGATAAATTTAATTTGCTGTTAATCACTGACTATTTATTTTAAAAATGTCTTACAGACACACAGTGTGTTTGCTCAATTAACTTTTAGGAACAAGAATGAAACACTCTATTTTAGCCATCTTACTTGCTTTATCTTCATCTGTTTATGCTGAAGATACATTACCAGAAGCACCAAAAGAGCTTGTTAAAGATTTTACTGAAATGTGTTTAAACTGGGCAAAAGAAGACGACACAGCGACTGAAGAATTAAAAGCATACGTGCTAAATTGCGTTAATGACGAGTTGACATCAGAAGGCTACAAAAAAGTCACTGAAGTGAAAATTTAACGCCAAACAAATCCGTTAGTGTTATAAAAAATACAAAAACGCCGCTTAACGCGGCGTTTTTACATCTTAACTCTTAAATGCTGACTCGTTTGTAATCACGGTAAGTCGGCATCCAGTAGTTACGATTAATCGCAGCCCAAATTGCATCATCGGATATTTCCAGTGCAACCCCCTGCTCAATTGCTTTTTTCGCTACCGCAAAAGCAATCTCTTTACTTAATTCTTCAATTTTAGTCAGAGCCGGCAAAAGACTTCCTTTTCCTGTATTGGCAAGAGGTGATGATGACGCTAATGTTTCACTTGATACCATCAGCATTTCATCGGTTATTATTTTTGCTTTAGATGCAATAACCCCTAAACCAATACCTGGGAAAATATAACTATTGTTACATTGTGGAATTGGGTATGTTTTTCCTTCGTACTCAGCGGGTTCAAAAGGACTGCCCGTTGCGACAATCGCTTGTCCTTGTGTCCAAGTAATGACGTCTTGAGGGACTGCTTCAACTTGTTTAGAAGGATTACTTAAAGGGAAAATAATCGGTTTTTCACAGCCTTGGTGCATGGCACGAATGACTTGCTCAGTAAATAAACCCGGCTGACCAGATACACCAATTAAAATCTGTGGTTTTGCACAGTGCATAACATCAAGTAATGACGCATATTCACCACTATAACTCCAATCACTAAGCTGCTCAGGTGTATGAGTTAACGCTTGTTGGAAATCTCTCAGCCCTTCCATGCCATCGGTTAATAAACCAAAGCGGTCAACCATAAAAATTTGGCTACGCGCTTGTTCATCAGATGCTCCCTCAAACACCATTTGACTGATGATCTGCTCCGCAATACCACACCCTGCTGAGCCTGCGCCAACAAACACGACTTTTTGATCAGAGAGTTTTTGTCCTTTGACGCGACACGCCGCAAGTAAAGAACCAACAGTTATCGCTGCAGTGCCTTGAATGTCATCATTAAAACTACAAATATCATTGCGGTAACGTTTTAACAGTGGCATTGCATTAGGCTGAGCAAAGTCTTCAAATTGAAGTAATACATTAGGCCAGCGACGTTTTACTGCATTGATGAATAAATCTAAAAATTCATCATATTCTTCTTGGCTAATTCGTTTATGACGAGCGCCCATGTACATTGGGTCGTTCAACAGTTTTTCATTGTTGGTTCCGACATCTAACATCATAGGCAAGGTATAGGCTGGGCTGATCCCACCACACACAGTATAAAGCGCTAACTTACCAATTGGGATCCCCATTCCACCGATCCCTTGGTCGCCAAGACCTAAGATCCGCTCACCATCAGTGACTACTATGACTTTTACTTTGCCTTTTGTGGCATTACGTAAAATATCATCGATATTGTGACGATCTTCATAAGAAATAAACAAGCCACGTGCGCTACGGTAGATATCAGAGAATTGCTCACACGCATCTCCCACGGTAGGCGTATAAATAATTGGCATCATTTCTTCTAAATGATCGCGGACTAAGCGGTAATACAAGGTTTCATTGTTATCTTGAATGGCACGCAAATAGATATGTTTATTTAGATTATCAGTAAAACTTGAATACTGCTGATAACAACGTTTAACTTGTTCTTCAATTGTTTCAAAACGTGGTGGTAACAGACCCGCTAAGTTGAAGCTTTCACGCTCGCGTTTAGTAAATGCACTGCCTTTGTTCAATAAAGGCGTTTCGATCAGTTTAGGACCTGAATGCGGGATATATAGAAAATTATTGGTATCTTTATTATTCATTTGATCTCAAGCAAGTTAATTTGCGACTATAAAGTATAACCGATGATTATTGCTGTTAATCATAAAATTACAAGCAAAAAGCGTCTAAGCTGACCACTGAAAATTAATTTAATCTGCTTTTTAACATTCTCATTACAGCCATAACAGCTCATTAAAAAGCGGCCAATGCCGCTTTGTATTTAATGGCTCATTTCTGATAAAGCCACCCCTTCACGTCGAGGGTCGGCTCCACCAAGTAATTGCCCGTCTATGAGCTCAATTGCGTGTAAACCAGAATTTAAATCTGCAACGCGTACTGTATGCCCTTTCTCGCTGAACCATTCACTTAACTCTGCAAGCTCGGTGTCTTTTTCTAGGGTGGTGACTTTATTTCTGTTGGTAATTTTGGCTAAGTTAATTGCCTCTTGAACCGGTAATTGCCAATCAAGTACCGCAATCATCGTATGGGCAACGTAATTGATAATTCGGCTGCCGCCAGGCGAGCCAATAATCAAACGCAGGCTGCCGTCTTGATTAAATACAATCACAGGAGACATAGAACTTCTCGGGCGCTTGTTAGGTTCAACACGATTAATTAATGGCTGGCCATTTTTTTCGGGGCTTAGCGCAAAATCGGTTAACTGATTATTTAATAGATACCCATTGACCATTAACGTTGAACCAAAGGCCATCTCAATCGATGTTGTCATCGAAGCAGCATTACCTTGCGCATCGACAATTGAAAAATGACTGGTCGAAGGCAATTCATAGGCATCATCAGTGACTTTAGTCAATTTGATAGCCGGATCCCCTGCTACAGCAAGCCCCATATCCCGTTCTTTAATCAGTTTAGAACGGGTATTTAAATATTCTGGAGTTAAAAGTTGTGTCACATCAATAGAGTTAAAATCAGGATCCGCTAAAAACACATCTCTGTCAGCAAACGCAAGACGCGATGCTTGAGTAAAATAATGTAATGCCTCTTTTGAATTTGGTTGATATTGCCCGATGTTCTTATGTTCAAGGAGTTTCAATATTTGTAAGACTGCAACCCCACCAGAGCTTGGCGGCCCCATAGAGCAAATTTTATATTGATGATATGGCGCACAGACCGCTTCGCGGGTTTTCGCTTGATACTGATTAATATCGCTCACCGTTAATACACCGGGTGCAATCGCAGAATTCTGAACAGTGTGAGCTATTTTTTCTGCATTATCTCCATGATAAAAAGCCTTTGCGCCTTCTTTGGCTAAACGTTGATAAAAAGCGGCTAATTGCGGGTTTTTCTTCAAACTTCCTGCTTTTAGTGCTTCACCATTTGGGAAAAAATAGTCTTTTGTGCCTGCTATTTGATGAACACCAGGGTTGAATTTCTTACTGAGTAATTTCTCTAATCGCGGCGAAACGGTAAACCCTTGTTGTGATAATTGTATGGCCGGCTCAAATAACTCAGCCCAAGACAAAGTACCATGCTGTTGATGGGCTTTGCTCATGGCAGCCACCACACCGGGCACTCCCACCGAGCGCCCGCCTACGACCGCTTTTATCCAAGGAACAGCTTGACCGGTTTTGGCATCTAAAAACAATGATGATGTCGCGGCGCTTGGGGCTGTTTCTCTGCCATCGTAAGTGATCAGTTGATTTTTTGCCTTATCAAAGTGCATCAAGAACGCGCCACCACCTATACCAGACGACTGAGGTTCAACTAATGTAAGTACGGCTTGAATAGCAACCGCAGCATCAATCGCACTGCCCCCTTTGGCTAGTATGGCTTGGCCTGCTTTTGCCGCATACGGGTTGGCAGCGACCACCATATACTTCTTTCCTGAAACCGTTGTTTTTTGTTCAAAACCGGTTTTGGCCTCTGGCTCACGATCTTCTCTGGGCAAGTTTGGCGCCGAAAGCGCGATAAAAGGCATTAGGGTCGTAATGAATAAAGCTGTCAATCTAAGCATGTGGTGTCTGTCGGTTTTTAATCTTGTTGGCATATTAAAACTAACTTGGCACAATAAGCAAAATAATTATAAGTATATAAGTAAAATGTTGAACCTCCCGATACAGCGCCACTACCTAATCAGCCCGTTGTTATTACTGCTTATTGCAGCGATTTTTCAGCTGCTTGATCTGGGTACTTTGTTGCAATACAACACCAACCAAATTGAACAAGGGCAATTGTGGCGGATGATTACTGGCCACTTTGTCCATTCAAATATCAACCACCTACTTTTAAACAGTGCTGGCATCGCTTTAATTTGGGCATTGCACGGTGAATACTATCGCCCCTCTTTTTATGCTCAATTATTATTCGGTTTATCTCTTTGCATTAGTTTAGGGTTATTTTTGTTTTATCCGCAAACAGCCATTTATATCGGGTTAAGTGGTGTATTGCATGGCATGATTATCGTTGGCGCTATCATAGACACACAAAAAGGTCATCGCTCGGGGTATCTGCTATTTTTTGGCGTATGGGGCAAAATCGTGTTTGAACATTTACAAGGACCTAATTTAGAGTTAAGTGATTTAATTGATGCGCGAGTGGCGATTGAATCCCATTTGTTAGGAGCATTTGCTGGCAGCTGTTATTGGCTGGTTGTTCTATTAAAGAAACAAAAACGCCACAATTAATGTGGCGTTTTTGTTGTTGCGGTGTTTTTACTATAGATTTTCTTTGAACAATTTATAAATACGACGGTATTCATCTAACCAACCTGAAGGTTGACGAAATCCGTGTGGTTCAACGGGATAAATAGCTGTTTCGAAGTCTTCTTTTTCAAGCTCGATAAAACGCTGAACAAGACGAACCACATCTTGGAAGAATACATTGTCATCGACCATAGGCGCGTTAATTAATAATGGATCCTCTAGCCCTTGTGCAAAATAAATAGGTGAACTTCGCTCATACGCGATTGGATCAACATCTGGGTGATTCAAAATATTCGAGGTATAAGGGGCATTGTAATGGGCCCAGTCACTCACAGGACGTAACGCAGCCCCCGCTTGAAAGAGTTCCGGACGTGTCATTAAGGCCATAAACGTCATAAACCCGCCATAAGATCCGCCATAGGTGCCGACCGCGTCTTTGTTGACATTAACGTTATCAACCATCCACGTAATACCATCAGCTAAATCTTCAATTTCAGGTTTACCCATATGACGATAAATAGCGGTGCGCCAATCACGTCCGTAACCTTTCGATGCACGGTAATCCATGTCCATTACGACATACCCTTCACTTGCGAGCAATGAATGGAACATAAACTCTCTAAAATAGCCAGACCACCCTAAATGAGAGTTTTGCAAATAACCCGCACCATGATTAAAAATCACAGCTTTTCGATTTTTACCTTGCTCACCAGGGACATAGTCTGCTGGGTAGTACACTTTTGCATAAATCGGTTGGCTAGTGTGGCTCGATGGTACTGCAACAATTTTTGGCGCAATTAACTGGGTTTGTTTAAATTGCTCTGTGACTGTGTCTGTTAATTGTGTTATCGGCGCATTAGGCTCTGCATTAGCCACAAATAACTCAGGAGGTGAAACAAGTTTTGAATGGGTTAACAGCAGTTTTTGACTATCAGGGCTTAATTGATAATCTGTCATACCATTGAGTTCGGTCAGTGCTGTACTCGTTTTATTTGCTAAATCCAATTGATACACCTCATAGATACCTGGGTGTTTTTTATTGGCTTTATAAATCAGACGATTGTTTTTCGTATCTAACGTAAGATTAGAGACTACAAATTGTCCTTGTGTATGCTGTTGTGGTTTGCCATTTAACTGTTTGGTGTAAATATGGCTGTATCCAGATTCTTCAGATAAGAAGTACAGAGTTGAGTTATCAGCTAACCAGCCATAATCGTTATAGGTATAATTAACCCATGCGGTGTCATGCAAACGATGTTGTGAGACAAAACGTGCGTTTTCAAAATCAACCGTCGCTATCCAGCGGTCTTTATTATCCCATGCTTCGAGCATCAGCGCGACTTGATCACCAGCAGCATTCCATTGAATGGCTGTTTGGCTCCATCCCCAGTCCATCATCAAATTAATATCGCGAGCTTTACGCTCACTTTTATAGGTTTTGCCATCTCGCGCATAGTTTTCAGATTTAACACTGGCCAGCACGTCTTCATCAAAACCTGGTAATGTATCAAAAGTAAGTGCTGTTTGTGTTTTTTTATCTAGATCCAGCATTAACACTGTTGAACCAGATGATTTTTCATCCGCAACACGGCGTCTGGCAGGGACAGACTCAATCCCAGCATCTTGAGTGATGTAATTTGGCATAATATCTGAATCATCACGCCAGCTACTTTTAGCTTTGATCACCACAATCATTTGTTGACCGTTTGGAGATAAACTTGCAGAAACCAGCTCTTGGCCTTTGCCTAAGTAAAATTGATTGGTAAATACCGACGAATTAGTGTCCGATAATTGCTTATCTTGCTCTGCACGCTGTTTTTTATTTTTATGAGTTAAGGCCACAAAATCAATCAGCTTGTGTTGCTCTTTGGCGATATAAGACGTGGGCTCTGTGACACCTTTTGGTTCATCAGCTAAATTTAATTGGACTAATTGCTGGGTAAAACCACTGGTCAAATTCACCGCAAAAAAGCCATTACCTTGGCGATAAACTAACTCACCCGTAGTTAAAAACTGTAAATCAGAGGCACGTTCATTACTGCGTGTAAGTTGTGTAAGTGTTGATTTTTTGATGTTGTTAACAAATACATTGCCCTTAAACACATATGCTTGAAGCGACTTATCTTGGTTGAATACGGCACTGCGACTACCAATCTGATGGCGTTTTTCATCTGAAACTAAATGCGCTTGTTCACCAGAAATAGGTTGATGGAAAATATCTCGAAGCTCAGAGCCTGCTTGTTTTTGAGCGTAAAATACCGAGCTTGAATCAGCCGCCCAATAGCTACGCTCCGCCGAGCGTGCAATCCAATCAGGATGCGCCATGGCTTGCTCTAACGTGATGTTCTTCTCAGCTGTTTGATTAGGATTGGCTTGATTAATGACTTCGACGCTTGGCGCCACTGTCGCTTGTGTGATCTGTGTTGTTTGGCATGCGGTGAGGGTGAGACTTGCGGTGATGGCCAATGCGACTAACGATTTGTTTTTCATATTGCTTCTTCATACTCAGCTAAAATTGCCTTTATTAAACAAATATAAACAGCAAATAGCAATTGAATTGGGCAAGCAAAACTGTCAATTGGTCGAGTTTCAGATAAAAAAAGGTCAGCTCAAGGCTGACCGAATACTCTGCGCTAGCAATTTAGGGTAAAACAATCGGGGATGATTGCTTCAATAATATAGAGTCTGATATTCAAGCTAAGTTCAATTTTTATTCAAAATATTTTTATTAAACCATTGTTGCCATAAAAATCAGCAATTAACCAAATTTCTTTAAATGGATGCTGTTCTGCTATGGGAATATCACTAAGCGCACTTTGTAAGTCGTCTTGCGTCCAGCAGCTACTTGCATTGCGGATCACCAACCATACTTGCTGACTGTCGTATCTCTTATTTGCCTTATTATTGAGCAATCTTCCTAATGCGTTTTTAAGGCGAATGGCAGAATCAGATTCTGCCATTTGTGCAATAGCTTGCTCCATTTCTATTGAAAGCGACCGACCAAGTACCGCCATTGCCTCAGTTTCTGAGCCATATAAATGTGCAATTTCTAAGTCCAACTTGTGGCCATTTCGATAACAGCTGACATCCGGCTTTGCCGGTTGATTATGCCAAATATGGCGCATTGGGATGGCGTATTGTGCCTCGTATAATGTCATAAACAGCTTCGCTGCTTGATGCTCAAGAGTGACTTTTTCTAATTCACTTTTATTGTTTTTCATCGTCATTAAATGACTCCATCGATAATCATCAACAACATTAAGCTGCTGACTATTATCCATAAAATAATCGCCATTAGGAATGGTTTTGGCCCGACTTGCTTTAAGGTCTGTAAAGACATGCCAGAACCAATTAAAAACAACGTCATAATTAAGATGTGTTTAGCACCAGCACTGAGTGCCGACCACACTGACTGATACTGTGGAAACTCGCTATTGATCAAAGCAGCAAGCACAAATCCAACAATAAATAGCGGAATACTCGCCCGCTCTTCTGATTTCCAAAATACCCCTGCGATAGCGGTATAAGGAATAATCCACATGGCACGTGTTAATTTAATCGTGGTTGCGAGCGCCACTGATGCCGCGCCAAATGAAGCAGAGGCTGCAACAACAGAGCTGGTATCGTGTATGGCAAGCGCCGCCCAATAAGCAAATTGTTGCTCAGTCAAGTTAAAATAATGACCTACAACAGGAAAAATAAATAAAGCCAGCGCATTAAGTGCAAAAACAATGGCTAATGCTACAGCAATTTCATCATCTTTTGCTTTAATAACGGGCGCCATTGCGGCAATGGCTGAGCCGCCACAAATCGCAGTTCCAAACGAGATTAACAATCCAGTATTTCGTGCAACTCTCAGCCATTGGGTCAGTATTTCGCCCAAACCAATAATCGCGGTAATACTGACTAGCGTGAGGACAATCGAGTCACGTCCGACTTGCAGTACTTGATTGACATCCACTGAAAAGCCCAAGCCAATGACAGCGCACTTTAATGTCCATTTACTCAGTTTCGCGGCATGTTCACGTAAAGGATTACCAAACAATGCGGTGAATAAGAACCCTAACATTAATGCAGTGCCCGATCCTATCACTGGCGTTAAACACACAGCCAGCAATAAAACATAACTCGCTTTATGAATTGTAATACGATGATTGACCATTGAATGACTCATAAAAAAGCCGAACAATTATGTTCGGCTTAGAGGTTGTCCTAGTATTAAAGTGTTTTTAACCGCTCTGCAGTGGCTCGCACTCCTGGGTAATCTTGCTCCGGCAAGAACTCAGTTAACTGCATTAATTTATCGGCTAATTCAGCTGCATTGTGACCTGAAACATTGATATGGCCCATTTTACGGCCCGGTTTTTGACTTTTCCCGTACCAATGGCTTTTCACATCAGCAATCGCCAGCACTTGATGTGGAATATTCGGCTGACCGAGCACATTAATCATCACACTTGGTTTTTGCAAACTCACATCCCCTAAAGGAAGTCCAGCAACAGCTCGCATATGGTTTTCGAACTGACTGCATGGCGTGCCTTGTTGTGTCCAGTGTCCAGAGTTATGGACTCGCGGCGCAATTTCATTGACCATTAAGGTGCCGTCAACATCAAAAAACTCAATCGCCATGACACCCACATAATCCATTTCAGTGGTTAAGTTTTTGAATGCGCTGACCGCTTGTTGCTGGATAGACGCCTCAACGAAACCAGCTAAAGACAAGGTTAGCACGCCATTAGTGTGCTGATTTTCAGTCACAGGATAAATTGCAAAACGACCGTCTTTGTCACGCGCACCAATCACTGATACTTCACGATCAAAAGGGATCATTTGTTCAGCAATAATCGTATGTGGAAACTGCTCAGTGCCAGATGCAATAAAATCAGCCATTTCTGACCAAATTTGTGTTATCTCGTCTTCTGATTTTAAACGCCATTGCCCTTTGCCATCGTAACCGGCTTGGCAAGTTTTAATCACTAATGGTTTCCCAAGCTTTGTAACAGCATGAATGAGGTGCTGTTTTTCGGTGATCAATTGATAAGGGGCACATGGTACGTTCCCTTTATCAAGCAATGCTTTTTCGATTGCACGATCGCCGCCCGCTTTAATTGCAGCTTTACCTGGGTAAAACTTGCCACTTTGACAGCAAAGCGCGAGCACAGGATCAGGAATATGCTCAAACTCAGCAGTAATCACATCCGCATCAGCAATCGCTTGTTCAAGGGTTAATTCATATTCATCGAGTGTGACAGGATGAATAATTCGGTTTGAGCCAACATCAAAGGCACGCACATTCAGATCAAGGGGTGCACCTTCTAAGCTCATCATTCGAGCCAACTGACCGGCCCCTAAAATTAAAACATTCATGATTAAATCGCAGGATCAGGATTAGCTAGGACAGTCTCAGTTTGTTCTTTACGGAACGCTTCAATCTTGGCAAAAATTTCAGGTTGCTGACAACCCAAAATTTGCGCAGCAAGTAAACCTGCATTGGCAGCTCCAGGATCGCCAATAGCCAATGTTCCAACAGCCACGCCTTTTGGCATTTGACAGATAGATAGTAAAGAATCAACCCCGTTTAGGGCTTTTGATTTTACTGGTACACCAAGCACTGGCAAACTAGTAAACGCGGCAGCCATACCCGGTAAATGCGCTGCGCCACCGGCACCGGCAATAATCACTTTGATACCGCGCTCTGCGGCAGATGATGCGTAATCAGCTAATAATTGAGGAGTACGGTGAGCTGAAACAACTTTAGTTTCATAATCGATGCCAAAACGGTCTAACATATCTGCAGCGTGCTGCATGGTCGGCCAATCCGATTTTGAACCCATAATAATGCCAACTTTCATAACGACTCCTCATGAAAAAATTTTTAAAACGATACTGTAAAGGGTAAGCGCGCATTATACACACCCCCTTTGTTAAGGCGAAGACTCTGAAACAAAAAAGCCATGCTTATTGCATGGCTTTTTGAATATCAGTTATACATTACGCTTCTTTTGTCGCAAGGTATTCATCATAAGTACCTTGGAAGTCAATTATTTTGCCGTCTTTGATTTCCCAGATACGGGTTGCCAATGACGAGACAAATTGACGGTCATGAGAGACAAACAGCAGTGTGCCTTCATAGTTTTCTAGGGCTGTATTTAGAGACTCGATTGATTCCATATCCATATGATTGGTAGGTTCATCCATTAGCAAAATATTTGGTTTGTGCATCATTAACTTACCAAATAACATGCGACCTTGTTCTCCCCCTGAAATGACTTTCACTGACTTAGTGATATCATTTTGAGAAAACAGTAAACGACCTAAATAACTACGGACAACTTGTTCGTCATCACCAGGTTGTTGCCATTGCTCCATCCATTCAAACAATGTTTGGTCTTTTTCAAAATCATGAGCATGATCTTGCGCATAATAACCAATATTTGAATTTTCTGACCATTTAAATGCCCCAGCTTTAGGCGGTAATACACCCGCTAAGGTATTTAGCAATGTGGTTTTACCCGCACCATTTTCACCAATAATTGCGATTCGCTCGCCAACTTCGACTAACCCGGTCAAGTTATCGAACAATGTGCCTTCAAATCCTTGAGTTAAATTATCAAGTTCTAATGCATTACGAAATAACTGCTTTTCTTGAACAAAACGAATAAACGGATTTTGACGGCTTGACGCTTTGACTTCTGCTAATTGAATCTTATCAATTTGTTTCGCTCGAGAGGTTGCTTGTTTTGCTTTTGATGCATTAGCAGAGAAACGTGAAACAAACTGCTGAAGTTCAGATATTTGAGCTTTTTTCTTCGCATTATCAGATAATAAACGCTCGCGTGCTTGTGTCGCTGCAAACATATACTCATCATAATTACCCGGATACAAGCGTAACTCACCGTAATCGATATCCGCCATATGTGTACACACTGAGTTTAAAAAGTGACGGTCATGAGAAATAATAATCATAGTGCAATTACGCTGGTTCAAAATATCTTCTAACCATTTGATTGCATAGATATCCAAGTTATTGGTTGGCTCATCAAGCAGCATAATATCGGGTTCAGCAAACAGTACTTGCGCGAGTAACACTCGTAATTTCCATCCTGGTGCGATCTCTGACATCAAACCATAATGCTGGGCAACATCGATACCAACACCTAAGAGCAACTCACCTGCTTTGGCTTCAGCTGAGTAACCGTCCATTTCAGCAAACTCAGTTTCGAGATCGGCGACTCGCATGCCATCTTCTTCAGTCATTTCAGGAAGTGAATAAATACGGTCACGTTCTTGTTTAACGTCCCATAACTCTTTATGACCCATAATCACGGTATCGATGACAGAATATTGCTCATAAGCAAATTGATCCTGATTTAGTTTAGCGACACGTTCGTTGGGATCGGCACTGACATTACCAGCAGAAGGCTCAAGTTCACCACTTAATATCTTCATAAACGTTGATTTACCGCAACCATTGGCGCCAATTAAACCGTAACGATTCCCTTCACCAAATTTAACTGAGATATTTTCGAATAAAGGCTTAGCACCAAATTGCATGGTGATATTTGCTGTACTTAAGATAGGTGTATCCCCCGCCGCATAAACTATGTGGACTTATTACTGTATTTTTAAATTGCTGGGATTTTAGCGTAACTAGGCGGTATTTGCGACTATTAATACGCGTTTAACAGGCTTAGCTTTAGTGAGCAATCAGCGCAAATCACACCGTTAAAAGGATAAAACATAGAAGGTTTGCATTTTGTATAAAACAAATACATTATGCATGCATATTAACGTTTACAACATGCTTTTTGTGTCAATTGAGTCTTCAGCGATATATTTATCGTCAATAAAAAAGCATCATCAGACAGTCTAGGTAGCCCCAGTGGAAATAAAATATCAACTAAAATCAGCCTCACAGCGCCGTTCAACGCCCTATCAACCAACAGAAAACATCGGCTTCGGTCGCATCAGAACCGATCATATGTTTGTAATGGATTACGCTGATGGACAATGGCAAAATCCTCGGGTCACATCTTTTGGCCCGTTACCGATATCACCGGGTGCAATGGCGCTACATTATGGTCAATCCATTTTTGAAGGAGCAAAAGCATTTCTTCACCCAAACGATGAAATCTATACGTTTCGACTCGATAAAAACATCGAACGCTTAAATACCTCAGCCAGTATTTTATGCATGCCTCATGTTCCAGCTGAGATGCAAAAACAAGCGATTGAAGCGTTAATTGATGTTGAACGCCTTTGGTTTCCTCGCCAAGAGGGAGCATGTTTTTATATTCGCCCATTTATGTTCGCGACTGAAGATAATTTATCTGTGCGCAGTGCCAATGCATACACCTATTGTGTCGTAATAAGTCCAAGTGGCGCGTACTACCCAGATGGCAACAATAGTGCAATTCGATTATTAGTGTCTAAAAAATATCACCGCGCCGTCAGTGGTGGCACAGGTGCAGCCAAAGCATCAGGAAATTACGCGGCATCGCTGAGAGCCGCCACCGCAGCGAAAGAATTTGGTGCTGCGCAGGTGTTGTATTTAGATGCCAATAATCAACAAATTGAAGAAGCTGGCGCCATGAATCACTTTCATGTCCGAAAAGATGGCACGCTGATCATCCCAACATTTACTGATACAATCTTAAAATCAATTACGTCGCAATCGGTGTTAGCGCTAGGCGAACATTTAGGCTGTGAAATCAAGCAAGAAACCATCATGATTGATGATTTTATTGCCGATGTGCGCTCAGGTGAAATTGTCGAAGCTGGCGGTTTTGGTACTGCGGCTGTTGTGTCTGCTGTAGGTGAATACATCTTTGAAGATAATACTATTATTCAAGTCGCCGATGGACAGGTTGGCCCAGTTACGAAAAAGCTCTATCAATTGTATTCTGATATTCAAAACGGTCGCTGTGACGATCCATATAATTGGTTAACACAAATACCGCGTTTGTATAAATAAACGACTTGGTTACTCGTGGTGAACTTTCGCGACGAGTGACCTTATTCGACTATCTATTCCCACCTATTTTGATAAGCCTTCTTTATTTTTTACTCTATCGATGCGATATATTTATTAATAAATATAAGTATGATGTGTTCTCTCTGTTTACTTTGTGTATTCATGATATTGCTCTGTCTGAGTTGCATATTTAAACCCTAGCTTTTCAAGTAAAGTAATACTTTGCACATTTTGCGCTTTACAGCGTGCAAAAATGGGTCTGTTAGGGATATTTAACTCAGAAAAAGATACTTCTAACAGTCTGCTACAGGCTTCGTACATTAAACCTTGTCGCCAATAATCAGGTGATAATTCAAAACTCAGCTGTAAATGGCTACATTCATCATTTAATGGATACAAGCCACAACTCCCAATAATCAGCCCTTGGAAATCAATCACCCAACGTCCTCCGTGGCCTTGATACCAAAGTTCAATATCTGTTTGTAAATAATCACGAAACTCCGTTTTATCCACAAACTCAGGAATATCGTTGTACTGACGAACCATGGGGTGTGATAATATTGGCCATAAAGAGGCTGCATGGCGATGTGAAATTGGCAACAGTTTTAAGCGTTTGGTCACAAAGTCAGGTTGTTTAATCATTAATGCAACCTTCCCTATTTATGCGTGGTATTATGGTTGGTAAATTCAAATATAAGCCTAACATTTTAATCCGCCGCTGAGTAGCAAAATACCCAAGTAATTCACACACCAATTTAGTGTTTATGGAGTTTTAAATGACTGATACATTTAAAGTAATTCAACCAACTACCACTGTTTATTGCCCAAAAAGAGGTGAAGGTTGGACACTCACTGGCATCACCAGTATCAACGAAAAAACCTCAGTAATGTTTGATGGTATTCGCTATACCTTAGACGCCCGTGAAGTAGTAGAGGTTTTGTTACCCAATGCACTCGCACGTACGCAGTCAGAAAATAAATAATCAGATTAATTGTAGAATTAACTGGAACAAATGTAATTATCCACTATAACTAGATGATAGGTGATCACCTATAACCAAATGGATCAGTTTCTGAAACAAAAAAAAGCGCTGTTTTTACAGCGCTTTTCATTTATCAACTATTCAAAAATTAGCGTAATGCGTTGATTCGCTCTTCAAGCGGCGGGTGAGATGAGAAGAAATCCGCAACGCCTTTGCCTGATGCAATACCAAATGCCATCATCGAACCCTGTAACTGCGAAGGATGATTTGCTTGTAAACGCTCAAGCGCTGCACGCATTTTATGAGCGCCCACTAAATCAGCCGCGCCTTTATCTGCGGCAAATTCACGTTTACGACTAAAGTAAGCCACGACCACCGATGCTAAAATACCAAATACAATTTGGAAAATCATATCGAATATAAAATAAGTCCATGATGGGCCTGAATTCTCTTCTTCAGAACTATTTAAGAAATTATCGACTATGCCCGCTAACACTTTTGAAATAAAGATAACAAAGGTATTAACAACACCTTGAATAAGCGTCAACGTCACCATATCACCATTGGCAATATGCGATACTTCATGGGCTAAAACGGCTTCTGCCTCATCGGCATTCATACTGTGGAGCAAGCCAGTGCTCACCGCGACCAACGAATTATTTTTGCTTGGACCGGTAGCAAAAGCATTCATTTCAGGGCTGTCATAAATGGCTACTTCTGGCATCGCAATGTTTGCTTTTTTTGCCTGCGCTGCCACTGTATCAATTAACCACTTCTCTGTTTCATTACGCGGTTGTTCAATCACCAACGCCCCAGTTGATTTTTTCGCCATCCACTTTGACATAAACAAAGAAATAAACGAACCACCAAAACCAAACACAGTTGAAATCATTAAGATCCCACCCAGACTACGGTTATCAATACCAAAGACGCTCATTAATATCGATAACACAATTCCTAACACTAGCATTACAGCTAAGTTAGTAATTAAAAAAAGAACAACGCGTTTCATAGTAACCTCATAGTTAAGCAATATACCTAGTAATCGATACGTGCACTTTCGCAACATCGATTAACTTTGATATTGGGGTGTAAACAGTAAAGCCAAGTCAGTTTAGACAGATTTGTGTTACAAAATGTCATGACTGGCGATGAATAACCCCGGGAATTTTGCGTGAGTGTGCCTCAGTCTTTACAGAGACTCAAGCACAATCGAAAGCATTCAAATAAATAAATTTAAACTAAACACACAGTAAATAAATGCTTATTTTAGGTGGCGTTAGCGCAGTTTGAGGGCATCTAATAAAACATCATGAACTTGCAATTTCGCTTGCTCATCAGCATAAGGGGCGATGGCTAATAATGGCATGGTTAGGCGCTCTTTTAGTGACGCGATATTGGCTTGTTGCTCGAGCATAGTGTTATCAATATGATTGGCAATCCAACCCACACAATTAATGCCTAATTGCTGCATATGAGCCTGCGTCAATAACGCATGGTTTAAACACCCGAGTTTTAACCCCACCACTAATATAACTGGTAAGTTCTCGGCTTTAACCCAATCGTACAAATAATCAGTATCATTGATGGGTAATGCCCAGCCCCCCGCGCCTTCTGTAAGTAAATAATCAGCATCTGTGGCTTTAATTGCACGATAACTTGCCGACAAACTTGCCAGCGTGATTGTTTTACCAGTATTTTTTGCCGCTATATGGGGCGCGATGGGCTCAGCAAAAACAAATGGATTAACGGTATTGTATGGCACATTAACATTACTGCTTTCGAGTAACGACAGCGCATCATCATTAACCCATTGCCCAAAGGCTTCTTCAGCACCGGCTGCAATCGGTTTAAACCCCAAGGCACGATGGCCGTAATTTTGAATAAATTTAAGTAATAAACAACTGATGTGTGTTTTGCCTACTTCTGTATCTGTGCCTGTAATAAAAAATTGTTTCATTTCTCTAATACCATATATCCGACATGATAACTGACCGCACACCCGCGATCCGTTGCAGGGTAAGCCTGTAATAAATTCTGATACTGCTGTTTGCCCATTAGACCCGAGGATGCGTGACTCAGCTTAGTGTTTGCGCCAATGGCTTTAATCGAACGCAATGCATCAATGGGTCGGACAAAATACTGCTGATGAACCTGATGATCCAAATGCTTAACGTTAAAAGCAGATTGCTCTGCAATAGCATAGAAATGCTCGACCGATAAAAATTCATTGATATGAGGCTCTGAATCAATCGCTTGCCACGCCATGCGAATTTCATCTAATGAACCCGACAGTACATTTGTTAAATATACTCGTCCACCTGGTTTTAATACTCGATACAGTTCATTGATTAATGATGAAAAATCACTCGACCACTGGCTCGCAAAGTTACTAAACACCGCCTCTAAAGAGGATGACTGGAACGGTAAGCTATCCATATCAGCACAGCAACGTGTTACCTCAATGCCTTGTTCGAAGGTACTTAACATATTAAAACTTAAATCCATCGCGATGACATGAGGAAAATACGTTCGTAACATATCACAATTGACACCTGGCCCCGATCCTAAGTCGAGACAAATCCCCGTTGGGTGCGATTGCACAAATTCAAATAACTGCTGTGAACTTTGCTGCTGGACTTGGGCATTGTGTGCATAATTGGCTGCAGCGTTAGAAAACTTAAGTTGCGTCTGAGCTTTTAGCTTTTGGGTGTTTATAACAACAGCGCTCATAATAACTGCTTCAACTGATTAACTAATGACATAATATCGGCTTGGCTGTGCGACGCTGTTAAAGTGATCCGTAAACGTGCGGTATTATAAGCAACGGTTGGCGGGCGAATCGCCCCGACCCAAAAACCTCGCTTTTTTAATTCATTGGCAACCGTTAAGGTTGTATCCGCATCACCAATGACAACAGGTTGAATCGCCGTCGAAGAGGACATTAAAGCAATATTGTGCTCATTACACAGTTGTTTAAAATAGCGAATATTACTTGTCAGTTTATGACGTAAATCATCTGCGTGAAACAGGCGTTGAATGTGCTGCAAGGTGATCTCAGCCACCATAGGGGACATAGCTGTTGAATAAATATAATCTCGATTAAATTGAATCAAATAATCGCGCACTTCGCGGCTACAAAGTACACAAGCACCGCTGCTTGCGACCGCCTTGCCAAAAGTTAGAATCAACAGATCTGGTTTAATACCTTCATCAAGATAACAACTGCCTTTACCATGCTGTCCGAGTACACCAAAGCCATGTGCATCATCAATCATTAGCCATGCATCATGTTGTTTTGCAAGTGCCGATAACGCTTCGATAGGTGCGGTATCACCGTCCATCGAAAAGACACCTTCTGAAACAATGAGTTTATGCTTGGCTTTTGATTTTAATAAACGCCGCGAAAGATGGGATAGATCGTTGTGATTAAAGCGAGTCATAGCCGCTTTTGCAGCTAAGCCTCCGTCAATTAAACTTGCATGGTTGAGTTTATCTTGAAAAATTTCACTCTCAGCATGAGACATCAAGGTTTTAAGCACACTACTATTGGCACTAAAACCTGAGCTAAATAACAAACACGCTTCAAAACCTAGCTCACTGGCTAAGTATGTTTCTAAATCCGCATGCGCTTGCACATAGCCTGTCACTAATGGAGAACTGTGGCTACCTGCTTGGCTGGTGTTTGGCAAGGCACTGCTTAAGCCTAAATAATTGTTACTGGCAAAATTTAAATAACTGACACCATCAACCGTCATCCGACAATCTTGTGTGTTGCTTATTAAAAAGCGCTCACGAAAGAGCGCTTGTGATTTGCGTTCGCACAATTGCTCAGCAATATAATCAAAAGCCATTTACTGCGCTTCGTAAAAAAGACCAGCGGTTTCTTTATCAGCAATGGCTGACGATAAAGACGCCTCATAGGCTTCATCAGAATAATCTTGGCGCTCTTCAGGTTTCATGCCGAGCTTTTTAAGCAATTGCATATCCGCATCAGCTTCTGGGTTTTCGGTTGTGAGGAGTTTATCACCATAAAAAATCGAATTTGCACCCGCAAAAAAACACATTGACTGCATTTGCTCATTCATTGCGGTTCGCCCTGCTGATAATCGCACATAGCTTTTTGGCATCATAATACGCGCCACAGCTATCGTGCGGATAAAATCAAAGTGCTCTAAATCTTCTACATTTTCAAGTGGCGTCCCTTTGACTTTTACCAACATGTTAATAGGCACACTTTCAGGTTGTTGCGGTAAATTTGCCAAGCTCATTAACAGACCAAATCGGTCTTTAGCTTCTTCGCCCATCCCGACAATACCACCTGAACATACTTTCATACCGGCGTCACGAACATGATCAATCGTATCGAGACGATCTTGATAAGTACGGGTCGTGATAATTTGCTCATAATATTCAGCTGATGTATCAAGATTATGATTGTAGTAATCGAGCCCTGCTTGTTTTAAGTTGTGTGCTTTTTGGTTATCAAGCATGCCAAGCGTCATACACGTCTCTAAACCGAGCTCTTTGACACCTTTAACCATTTGTTCAATATATGGCATGTCACGATCTTTAGGATCTGACCAAGCTGCGCCCATACAAAAACGGGTTGCACCTTTGCTTTTGGCAAGCTTGGCTTGCTCGATGACTTTTTCAACTTCCATTAAACGTTCACGTTCAAGATCTGTTTTATAATGACCCGATTGTGGACAGTATTTACAGTCTTCAGGGCAAGCTCCTGTTTTAATAGACAATAAGGTCGAAATTTGAACTTCGTTTGGCTTGAAATTTTGACGATGAATTGATGCAGCTTGAAATAATAAATCGTTAAAAGGTTGTTCGAATAATTCTTTAACTTGGCTGACAGTCCAGTCATGACGAATAACGGCAGGTTGCATAGTGTTCTCTTTTAGTTTGTCTCTATCGCACTTATTGGGTTAGTCTACGGAGCAACCTTTGATTGTCAACATTTACGCAGCAAACCAAGTTTACATATGAGCAAAAAACAACCTATCGACCTCAATTTTGATAAAAATCATATTTGGCACCCGTATACGTCTATGACCGCGCCCTTACCTGTTTACCCGGTCACCCATGCAGAGCAAAATTTTATATACCTCGAATCAGGTGAAAAACTCATTGATGGAATGGCCTCTTGGTGGAGCGCAGTCCATGGTTATAACCACCCAGTTTTGAACGCCGCAGTGAACGAACAGCTAAAAGATATGAGCCATATCATGTTTGGTGGCATTACTCACGCACCGGCTGTCGAGCTTTGCAAAAAATTAGTGGCGATCACCCCTCCCTCACTCAACAAGGTATTCTTAGCTGACAGTGGCTCAGTCAGTGTTGAGGTGGCGATAAAAATGGCCTTACAATATTGGTTAAGCCAAGGGATCACCGGAAAAAATCAACTGATGACGCCCCACAAAGGCTATCACGGCGATACCTTTGCAGCGATGAGTGTCTGCGATCCTGTTAACTCGATGCATAGCCTTTATCAAGGTTTTTTACCTCAACACGTCTTTGTACCTGCTCCACAGAGTCAATTTGGTGAAGAATTTGATCACAATGAAGTCTCTATTCTTGAAACGTATTTTAACCAGCACCATCAAGACATTGCTGCCTTCATTATTGAACCTATCGTGCAAAATGCAGGTGGCATGAACTTTTATCACCCTGAATATTTAAAAGCCGTTCGACATTTGTGTGATCAGTATCATATCTTATTGATTTGCGACGAAATTGCCACAGGCTTTGGCCGGACAGGAAAATGGTTTGCTGTTGAGCATGCGCAAATCGAACCAGATATTTTATGTATCGGCAAAGCATTAACAGGTGGCTACATGACGTTATCGGCCACGTTAACCACAGACAAAATCGCCATAGGGATCAGCGAAGGCGAAGCCGGAGTGTTAATGCATGGCCCAACATTTATGGGTAATCCACTGGCTTGCGCTGTTGCGTGTGCCAGTATCCAATTATTGCAAAGTACCGATTGCTTAAAGCAAGTATCACAGATCAATGACTGGCTGAATGTGGCTCTTGCGCCTTGTCGTGAGTTAAAGTGCGTCACTAATGTGCGTGTTTTAGGTGCTATTGGGGTTGTTGAGGTGGATCATATCGTTGATGTTGCTGACATCCAAAAACGATTTATCGAATTAGGCGTTTGGATCCGCCCTTTTGGCAAGCTAATTTATTTAATGCCTCCCTATATCAGTAAACAACCAGATATAGAAAAGCTCAGTCAGGCCATTTATACCGTGTTAGCCTCATAACGCGTTAAATGACAGAGGAATGCATCAGTTTATTATTGATGCATTCTTTTTACCATTCAAACATATAGGCCATTTTACTAATGGTTTTAAGTGCCACACCGTGGCTGTTTCGCTGGCTATAAAGGTGCTGTAATGATTTATCTTTTATATCACCAACAATGACTTCTTTAACCTGATAACCCATCGCATGGGCGACTTCTAAGTAGGGTAAAAATTCCCATTTTTTGATATTGGTATTATCTAAAATCACCAGAGGAATTTCTTGGGCCAATCCACGGATAAAGCGCGCTAGATTGAGGCTGTGATACTCAGGTAATTTAAATTTATCAAACTGATAGCTTCCCTCTTGATAAAAATAATCATCCGTAGAACAAATTAAGAATTGATTCTCATCTCCCTTAACTAGCTCATCTGTTAATTGCTCTGCGTAAAAGCTTTTGCCACTACCAGGTAGCCCACGTAATATAAAAACTTGTTTCATGTTATAAAATGACAACTAAAAGAAATGAAATAGAAATAATCAATAAACTGATCAAATTAATCCGCAGATTATCACTTTGTCGCCTCGCACGAAAGCGATTCAAGAAAATGGTCACCAGACTTAAGCCACTGCACACATATAACAGCAAAATTAACACATCTCTGGGAGTGCCTAACCAGGTACTACGAACACTTAAATCAAAGTAACGAATAAGACCGTATTCAATTTCTGGTCGCGCATAATGAAAAGCCACCAGCGCAGCCAAAAAAACCAACCAGCATAACAAAGTTAACCATCTGATGGTTATCTTGAGTGGGTCGAGTTTTATCTTACGGCGTTCTTGCACGTTGACCCCTTAAAATATGCACATCGATGATTTTCAGCTTCTAAGGCATATATCAGCTTATAACTGTTTAAAATTCAAGCATTAATAGTTAAAATGCACTTTAAATGTTTTTTTCTCAACCGTTCGAGGGTAAGATACCTTTTTATTGACATGCCTTTGGTATGTCATTTTTTTCAATTTGCATTATTTTACAGGCAACGTTAATCATTGGAGTGAAAATGAGCCATTTCGCAATAGCACAGCTATTAAAAGGCGCAGTTGCAGTCGATAGTCAGGTCACAGTAAAAGGCTGGATCCGCACTCGTCGCGACTCAAAAGCAGGTATTTCTTTCTTAGCCGTTCATGACGGTTCTTGTTTTGATCCTATTCAAGCTGTAGTGCCTAATTCGCTCAATAATTACAATGAAGTAACGACGTTGACTGCTGGTTGCTCTGTTGAAGTAACCGGTAAATTAGTTCCATCAGAAGGGCAAGGTCAATCATTTGAGATCCAAGCTGATGAAGTTAAAATCGTCGGCATGGTCGAAAATCCAGATACTTACCCGATGGCAGCAAAACGTCACAGTATTGAATACTTACGTGAACATGCCCACTTACGCCCACGCACTAACATGATTGGTGCAGTTACCCGCGTACGTAACTGTTTATCGCAAGCTATCCATCGTTTTTATCACGAGCGTGGATTTTTCTGGATAAGCACCCCTATCATCACAGCCAGTGACTGTGAAGGTGCAGGTGAAATGTTCCGAGTATCAACGTTAGACATGCAAAACCTGCCTCGTGATGACAAAGGCAATGTTGATTACAGCGAAGATTTCTTCGGTAAAGAAGCATTCTTAACGGTATCAGGTCAATTAAATGGTGAAACTTACTGTTCTGCTATGTCAAACATTTACACCTTTGGCCCAACATTCCGTGCAGAAAACTCAAATACATCGCGTCATTTAGCGGAATTTTGGATGGTTGAACCAGAAGTCGCCTTTGCTGACTTAAACGACATCGCTAAATTAGCTGAAGACATGCTGAAGTATGTATTTAATGCTGTATTGACTGAACGTCGTGATGACATGGAGTTTTTTGCGCAGCGTATCGAAAAAACAGCTATTTCACGTCTTGAAAGCTTTGTAGAAAAAGATTTTGCGCAAGTTGATTATACTGATGCCATCGAAATCCTTAAAAACTGTGGTAAGAAATTTGAGTTCCCAGTTGAATGGGGTGTTGACTTACAATCTGAACACGAACGCTACTTAGCAGAAGTTCACTTTGAAGCACCTGTTGTAATCAAAAACTATCCGAAAGACATTAAAGCTTTCTACATGCGTCAAAATGAAGACGGTAAAACGGTTGCGGCCATGGACGTTGTTGCCCCAGGCATTGGCGAAATCATCGGTGGTTCACAACGTGAAGAGCGTTTGGATGTATTAGATGCACGTCTTGAAGAAATGGGTCTGGATAAAGAAGATTACTCTTGGTACCGCGATTTACGTAAATACGGCACTGTGCCTCACTCAGGTTTTGGCCTAGGCTTCGAGCGTTTAGTAGCGTATGTAACGGGTATGGGTAACGTTCGTGATGTCATTGCATTCCCACGTACCAAAGGCAGTGCAACTTACTAAACCCCACATAACACATGAAAAATCGGCTTTAATGCCGATTTTTTTTGCCTGTAGTTAAAGGATCTTGCGTCAGATCAACGCCGCGAATATTTGCTCTGCTAAGCTTCACAAACAAAAATTCAATTAGAGCAAGATCTGTTATGTCGAAAATAACCCACGGTTTAAATATCGGTTTAGAGCGCCACGGTGAAGACATCTTTTTATCGTTGAAAATAATCGGTACCCTCACCCTTCAAGATTATCAGAGAATTACTCCCATCCTTGAAAGTGCCATTTGCGGCTTAGATCACCCAAAAGTCAATGTACTGATTGATGCCCATGAACTAACAGGCTGGGAACTACGCGCTGCTTGGGATGATTTAAAGCTCGGACTCAAACACAATAATGATTTTGGTAAAATCGCCATTTATGGTCATAAATCTTGGCAAGAAGTCATGGCTAAAATTGCTAATTGGTTTATCAGTGGTGAAGCTAAATATTTTGACGATAAAAATTCGGCCCTGACATGGTTGTTTGATTGATTTTGACGCGCCACAGGTAAAGTGGGCAACCGTGTTGCTCTGAAGTCACACAAAATATCTTACTAAACAGCAAATAATAGGCAGTCAACAACCATTGATGCCTATTTAAGCTGATCTCGACTATTTGCCTTTTTATTGTGATTCGATTTGTACTTCGAACAGTACAGAAGCGGTACAGCCAACTTCTTAATCCATGTGAATAACATTATCCACAATACACCTGATTAGTTAGATTACTATTCGCCTCTCTTAAAGATATAACTATCATCCATATAGGCTATCTTTGCTCTATCCAATTAAATTTGCACCAATCAATAACTTCAAGCATTCGTGTAACCAAATTGATGAAATCACAAATAAGAAGCGAATATGAATTTCAAAATGGTCAAATTTGAGAACTACTCGCAACTTAAATAAATTTAAACACACCAAGGAAGTGGCAAATTCCTAAAATCTAATATAATTTTTAACTTGAATAACATTTCAATTAACAAACTTGTGTCCATTGATTATCCATCACTACATCACATTCGGACTCTAACCAGTTTTTGCAAAGAACCATAATAGGATTAGTACTATGAATTCCAATATTAAAGAGCCTTTTTCTTTAAAACTACCAGAATTAATGCTCGCTAGTTGTGGTTTAGCAACGCTGCTTTCTGTTGGCTTGTATATTTTTATCGAAAAATTTGTTTTTAAAACAGACATTACCCTTGGTGATATGCTGGTACTACTTGTTGTTTTATCTATTCCTTTAATTACTATGTATAGAATTGGTAAAAACCTGCAAAAATACACGCTTGCCTATATCGCGACCGCTAAAAAGTTAGAGCAAGGGGATTTACGGATTAATTTCTCACAAGACAGTTTTTGCTGGTGTTTTAATACCTTGGCTAAAAACCTCACAGACGCAGTCAGTGCTCTCAATCTACTTGCAGTCAAAACCGGCACTTTAAGCAATGCATTAAATACCGACGTACAAAATATTGAGGGTGTGATTGACTCATCAAGTGAATTAGTAAGTGCAAATGCCCATGCAGTCAATGAAGTCGCCTCAGCAGTGACTGAGCTAATTTCAAGCTCGAATGATATTCAAACAAATGCACAGTTTTGCGTTGATATGAGCAAAGCGGCCAATTCAGTCAGCAAAGAAAATGAAGAACGATTAAAATCAAGTAATTCCTCGATTTTGAATTTAAAACGTTCGTTAGATAACGCATTAAAAAACGTACAATCATTGAATGAAATGGCTAAATCGATTGACAATATTAGTGGTGAAATACGCGCTATTTCAGAGCAAACAAACTTACTTGCACTTAACGCTGCAATCGAAGCCGCTCGTGCTGGTGAAGCTGGTAGAGGTTTTGCCGTGGTTGCTGATGAAGTCAGAAATCTATCCCAGCGCACCGCTGACTCCACAACCAGTATTCAAGCGACTATCAACGATATACAATCGGCCGTATTAGAAGCCAATACATTGGTAAGCGACAGTCACACCACTGTCAATGAGGTTGAAACAAACGCCAGTTCCATGCTCAATAGCTTTGAAAACCTCAATGAGGCAATCAATAACCTTGATTCTCAAATTAGAATGATTGCCAATTCTGCCAACATTCAAACAAACCTATCTGAAAGGATCTCAAGCAGTATCACTTCAATTAATGGCAATGCGATGGAGTTAAGCGACTCCTTAGTTGGCGTGAAAAACAAAGCAAAACACGCATCCACTGAATCCCGTGATTTGATTGGCGCTGTAAAAGCTTTTTCTGTCTAGCCTATTGAACCGATTAGACACTGTAAACTCGATTAGCTGCGCTTAATAGGATAAGTCTTTAAAAAGTAATTTTTGGTTCACAGCATACGCTGCAATATCAATTGCAGCGTATTTATTAATCCCCCGCGAAAATCTCTACAAAATAAAACCATTCATGCTTACAAAGTGAAAGTGGCTCAAGTCCATATGCACTTTACTTTGCTTAACTGAAAAAACTAACAATCAATAATTTAAAAGGAAAAGACCGTTTTTTACATAGCGTTTTTTTATACATGAAAAATGTATGAATACATCCGTGAAACGAATGTTTGGCTATACTTGCTATGAAAATTATATATTTATAGGCTAGCTTCAATGCAAACAACGGGGTCATTAGGGTTATTGCTGCAACAGTTTTTTGCCTCAAAAAAGGAACATATCCGAAACAATATCCCTAGCGTGTTATCTGTTGCAGAGTTCCAGCACATGTTGAATAAAGAAAAAATCAGAGCCGATCGACTGAGTAACCCGTTTTCTTTAGTATTATTTGCGCTGCCAACGGGTATTTATTGCCCATTATGTGAAGCTCTCGTCAAACACCTGACCAAGCTCAACCGTGTCATTGATGAAATTGGCTTTTTTGACGAGACTCATTTGGCCATCTATTTATTTAATACACCACTTGAAGGGGCGAAATCTTTCTTAACCCGTATTGCTCAAGAATTTGAGCTATTATCTGAGTTTAAGCATAGTATCAACGTCTATCCAGACAGCTTGCCTCGCCCCCCAGCAATGAACAAGATAGCCAATAAACGCGTACAAGAAAGACTACCTTTGTTACTCAATGCACAGCTATCAATCAAACAAGCCGATGAAATGCACACGCTCAGTGCCCAAACATTGAATATCTCTTCTTCAGGTGCTTTTATTATCAGCGATAGACAAATAGATGACGAAACAGAGATTGAATTTGAGTTTACCCTGCCATTAACCGAGCTGAACTCAGGTTCGAGTTTAGATATAAAAATCTTGGCCAAAGGTCATGTGATCCGCAGTATTGGGCAAGGTTTTGCCGTCACGTTTGCGCCACAATAAAGACAATTTATGAAAGATAATAAACCCTATGTGGTACAAAATTTACAGCCTCATTTCACAATTAAATCTCCTTGGTGGAAACAAACAATGGATTTTCTTGGTGCTGGTTTTTTAATCATCCTATTATCGCCATTGTTTATTTTGGCTGCTATTGGCATTAAGTTGTTAATGCCAGGTCCTGTTATGTTTACGCAAATTAGAGCAGGTAAAGGCGGTGTGCCATTTAAAATGTATAAATTCCGCTCTATGGTGGTTGATGCAGAGCAATTAAAAGCGGCTTTACTCATTCAAAATGAGCGAGATGGCCCTGCGTTTAAAATGAATGATGACCCAAGGATCACCCCTTTTGGCCATTTTATTCGTAAAAGCAGTTTGGATGAACTCCCCCAGTTGATTAACGTACTGATTGGCGATATGAGTTTAGTTGGCCCACGCCCCTTACCTGTTTATGAAGATAAAAACATGAGTCAATGGCATGTGATCCGCCGAGAACTAAAACCAGGGATCACAGGGCTTTGGCAGATCAGTGCTCGAGACAATGCAAACTTTGATCATTGGATACGACTGGACTTATTTTATATTAATAACCTTTCTTTATGGCTCGACATCAAAATACTGCTAAAAACCATTCCAGCAGTATTATTTGGCCGAGGTGCTATGTGATCAAAAGCTGCCATGTGAGCCAACAAAACATGAAGTGATTAATTAAAATTAGAGCCTCTATTGTGGTTTTTCAAAAAGGTATTGATGCCTAGTCTTTTGCTATTGTTATGATGACATGACCCCGATTACGCCTAAAACGCCAATAGGTAAAAGTAACATCCATTGAGGTAATTTTATAAACGATTTAAGTTTGAAAAAGTACCAACCGACACCAATAAATACAAATGAAAACGTGATGAAGGATACAGATATTCCGATGACCACATTTTGAAATGAGTCTAAGTTAAACCAACCAACGAAAGTTAATACAAGCCCACAAAGAACAAGAATAGCTGATACCATATGCCAACAGGCTAGCAGCGTTGCTTTAGGGATGTCTGCCAAATCTGATTTAAGAAAAGGTCTAACAGGATCAATTTGTCCCGCGAAGATATGTACGCAGGATGTAAACAAAGCGATTATTCCTGCAATGAAAATCCAAGTATTCATGTAAACTCCTTGTTAGCTACCGTATGCACGAGCAATGTCGATGGCTGCGAATACTATAACCATATTTACCAATGCTATAACGGTATTTACCTTTAACTTTTTCAGTAACCTCTTTTGCTCTGGGTTTCGAACTTGAGCCATAACTTTAGAATCGAAAAGGTTAAAATATAACAGTAGATTAAAGGTGCTATTGAATTCCTTATATGAGCTATAGCGTGTTTTAAAAACTCTAAGTTTATCGCCACCACGATTGTTCCAAAGCTTTCTCTTTATTCTTTGATCTATCAATACCCAAATTAAACAAGGAATAAATAAAACAGCGAAGAGCAAGGTAAGACTCCTTTAGGTAGCTAACGCCTTGCTAAGCGGATAAAAATGGTTGGTTAAAATCGCGCAGCGATAACCAACTGTTTTTATTCCGTTTAAGCAACTTGTATGGATAATAAACCCATCTAATTATTCTTTTAAACCAAGTTCGGGTAATGTGAGACCCAGGCTTTAGCTGCAACTAAAGCTCTCTTTTGTGGTAGTTCGATTAAGCGATGGATCCTCTGTTGAGAGACCGATAACAAGAATGAACGCCACAAAAGACTCCAAGCATCACACTCGAATAGTCTACTGGGTCTCGAACCCGCATTATGCAAGCAAGAGTTAGCTTATTATGAAAACAAATACTAATCAAAACATTAATGTCGGTGTCGATACCGGCAAATTTCAACTCGATATTTATATTCGCCCTCTTGATATCTATTTCACCGTTAAGAACGATGAAAAAGGGATTGCTGAGGCAATTAAAAAAATCAAAATTCACTCTCCAAAACGTATCATTATTGAAGCCACTGGCCGCCTTGAAATGCCCTTTATTATTGCATGTGCAAAGGCCAATTTACCCTTTGTCATTGCCAACCCAATACACATAAAACGCTTTGCTGGTGCCATTGGTCAACGCGCTAAAACCGACAAGCTAGATGCACAGTTGATTGCACATTATGGCGAAGCAATTAAACCCACACTCTCCACCCTAAAGCCTGACATCATGCAGATTATGAGTGATTTGGTTGCCAGAAGAAATCAGCTGTTAGTCATGCAAACGATGGAAAAAAACCGCCTGCAAATTTTACCAAAAGAGCTGATTTCAACCATCAAGCCTATTTTAGCAGCCTTTAAAAATCAGATTGAAAAAATTGAAAATAAAATTCTAAAACTCATTGAATCATGCCCTGAATATTCAGCCAAAAACACGATTCTGCAAAGCATGAAAGGCATTGGTAAAATTGCCGCTGCTTCCATCATCAGCAACTTACCTGAGCTTGGCTATATGTCGAATAAAGAAGCCGGTGCATTGGTTGGCGTTGCACCTATGAATCGTGAAAGTGGCCGCTATAAAGGGCTTCGGAAAATTCAAGGTGGGCGACATCAAGTGCGCACCGTTTTATACATGGCGATGATGTCAGCCATCCAATCAAACCCTGTTTTTAAATCAACTTATCAGCGATTAGTTGCTGCTGGGAAACCAAAAAAAGTAGCGCTTATTGCGTGTGTCAGGAAGATGATTGTGATCTTAAATTCGATGCTCAGAGACGGGGTGATGTGGGAAGCGCCAAAAGTTTAAAATTAGCTATTGACGCCATAGTCTCTTGTTATATTAAATTTACACCAATCCCAAAAAGCGAGACGGAAGGAGGTCGTTTGGATGGCGTTGTTATACATCCATTACGATTACCGAAGTATTGGCAGTAATCCAAAAGCCAACAAAGTACAGGCGATTAGTGATAGTAGTGACCCAGTACGTACCATAATCTTAACCGTAAATTCGGTAGTGACGGTTGCTGAAAATCCAACGCCAGCGATTGGAAGCGCTTTACTTGCACCTGTTACCGACGCAATAGTTATTCCCAGCCAAATAAGTATGAACCCCAATGCTGAACCATAAGCCACAAAAATTTCTAAAGATAAAGGCAGCTCAATCAGCGACCAGATAACACCAAAGATCGCCAGGGCCATTCCGCACTGAACAGCAGTCAAGTGACCAGAAAGAGCCATACGGGAATTTTTTACAGTTGGTATCAATGCTCCTTGTATTAAACCGGCAAGGAAAAAGACAATTCCAATAAAGATGAGTTGTGCACCTATCTGCGTAAGTTCTATCATGATGTTCCCCATGTATGCATAACGTTAGGCTCAGTGGCGCTAATTACACTCCAGATGTTGCCAATGTAAAACAGGGAGCTTTGTTCATGTTGGCTTTTAAATTTTTGTAAGGTATTCATTGTTAATCTCCATTGAAAAACACATGGTAAACAACTGAATACTAAAATTCATTCACTTAGATTCATTTTTTAATTTACTCAATGTCTGGGGAGCGACACCGAGATAAGAGGCTATATGATATGACTTAACTTCATTAAATATAAGAGGGTATTCGTCAAGTAAACGATCATATCTTTCGGCAGCAGTCTCTGACATGAGAGAAAGGACACGTTTGTATGTTGCGGAATAATAGGTGTCATGTATCCATATTCTCGCTAAACGCTCCCATTTTTTTTCTTGTGATATAAACTTATCAAGCTCTTCCAGAGACGCTACATAAAAAACCGAATCTTCAAGAATTTCAAAGTTAAGCATTGACCCTGTTTTTTCAGAAAAGCTTATACTATCGTCCATAAAGTGGTTTAAACCATGTTTACTTTTTCCGCGAAAATATAGCTGCCAAGTATGATCTTTGCCATTCATATCACTAAAACATGATCTGGCTAAACCACTTTTAATAAACCATATATCACTAAACACTTCACCTGCGTGATGTACCGTTGTTGGTTTTTTAATATAACGCCCTAATAATGGGCAAAAAACTGTTGGCTAAAATGTTGAGGAACGAAAACAGCCAACTGTTTTTTGTCCTTATTTATTAGCTTGTTAGGCATACCGTTTAACCATTACATACCTTATGATATTCCAATGGAAGCGGCTTAACCAAATTAGTAGTTTTACTTATACCGAATATCTCGGCTTTACACACTGTAGGTCTTGGAGATTGTAAAACTCCAGATAATTGAATTTGATAATCAAAATTAGTCTCGGGAGTAAATTTTACGATTACTGAGCATTGTTTAGCTATTCCTGCAATAGAGTGTAAAAGCAAAGATATTGGTTCATTAGCTTTAACATTAACACCTTTTGAATTGAATTCTGACACCAACGGATTACCTTCATCTAAAACCATGAAACGAGTATCTGGTGTAGAAGAGTCTCCATTGCACTTTCTGTCATTACTAACCTCATAAATATAGGTAGTTGAACCTAACATAGGAGTTTCTAGCTGCCTTTTAATTATAACTTGTGGGGAGTTAGGTTCCGTTGATGCTACGTAATCTTTCATCATTGCACAGCCTGAAAGAATTAATATGGAAGTTATTAAAGAAATTTTGATGTACAACAGAACTCTCCTTGTATGCCTAACACCACCTTAAGCGGCAATAAAATAGCTGGCTAAAATTAGCGAGGAACGAGCAAAAGCCAGCTGTTTTTTGTCCGTTTAAGCAACTTGTTAGCAGTTTGAATTAGTCAAATATAGCCGAGTCAATTAATGAAATACTTATATCTCATAAAATATAGAGATGAAAGAATTACGATAGCGATCATAAATATTCCCCATGAGCTAGATAAATAAGAAAGCATATCATCAGTGGATGTAAATCGTTTTATAATATTAATTAGCATTTCATCATTAAAGTTATCATCATCAAAGTCTTTTAAAACATTATAGGCCCAAGACATTGAGAGTAATAAATAAATCATGAAGCAATACTCTATAGCTAAGTAATACCACCTGTTTATGAAAACATTTCCAAGTGAAGTTAAGAAAAAGATCAAGAAAAAAAAGGTAATAAACAAATCAAATGAATTGAGCACCAACAAAGACAACATTATCAATGATATAAATGAAAAAAAACCAGAGAACATTCGAAAAGTTGTAATAAATATTTTTTTCACATCTAACTCCTGCAGATATTAAAAAGCCAAAGCCAACTGATAAAATATAAAAAACTAAAAAAATAAAGAGGAGGTAAAATAAAATTAAAAAACTCCAAATGGCTAAAAACCAAAGAATAAATCAATGTCCAATAAAAGATTTCGATACATATTAAAAACAAAATGAATCCGCCCCTGCTCCCTAGAATAAACTTCGATCGTTTCACTGAACTTGGATGTAAAAGTTTGTCTAATCTACCTTTTTCATAGGAGTTTGATGCATATCTCCCAGTACAAATAAAAGCATATAAATCGCAGAGAAATTCCTTAAATCTTGTAGGATAAAAAACAAAATGTGATATAAATGCAGCAGCAACAGCAAAGGACACAATAATTATAATAGGGTTCCACAACGTTTCTTGTAAACCAAATAAGACTTCAACATAACCAGACGTTAGCATTGAAAAAATACAAGTTACGATCAAACATAACGATTTATCAAAAACACTGAGGAAGCTATCAAAGCTCACTAAATGGCATTTTTCATGGTATATCTTAAAGTTTATCAGCTCATATTGAGGAGCAGCTAAGTCCTTCAACGATACAAACAGGGTATAAAATTTACTACATGTATTATTTCTACTTACTTTTACTGAAATCCAGCTAGAAATTTCGAATTCATATTTAAATTTATTTATTAAATTTTTTAGTTCTAACGTATTAACTTGAAATGAACTAACCTTTGAAACCCACAAAATAACAATGGATATTAAGAAAGTTGTAACTAATGTATATAAAGTAAAATAAAGAACGGCTTCATTTGGCGATTCTTTAAAAAACTTAAGAATCATCTCACCTCCTGCTTCAGTTAGTTTTTGAATATAACCATCACCAAGTTTTATTTCACTTTCAACAAACAAACCAACTAAATTACTCATAATGAATATAATGATAAATAGTGTTTTCAATATCAAAGATAAAAAATTATGAAAAAGTAAAAACAAACTAACCTGGTTACTTTTCATTAAGGTAATTTTTTATTGCTTGTAGTAACACCCCATCTTTCTTTCTTTCATCAACAATAATTTTATTTTGGTTTTGTTTAATCCATAATTTTAATGAGTGCTTAGTTAACTTTATTCCTTCTTTAGCTAGCTGAATTGCAGCAGCTGTTATGAACACAGTCAACACTGTTGAAATTGCTTCAGAGAAATCACCAAAGCCAGTATTTCCAATATCAGAATTATCCTTATCATTTAAAATATCTTCCAACAAAGACTCCTTAATCCCTTCAAATACAATTGATTCTTCAGGGCAAATTTCATTTACTAAATCACCTGCAATCATCAATATAGAATCTTTTTCAATCATTTTAATCTCCTATAACCGTAAACAGTCAAAACCAAATTCAGCATAAAACTGCTAACGCCCGGCTCACCGAGCAAATTTTTGATGGCGGCTTTTGTGCGCGTTTTTGCACAAAAGGTGACAGCGGAAATTTGTCCGGTGCAGCCGCTTGTTACATGCCAGGTATATACCATCAAACATGTATTTTTCTCGATCTTATCAAGTGCTCTCTTAAGTAATAAGCTCTTGCTGAACCTGTTTCAACAATACCAGTCAATAAGAGCAGGCAAATATCATACATTTTACGACTAAGTGCTCCCCTGTTCTCAATCTGTAAATACCTTCCAATTGACATTTCCAAATAGTATGCAGTATTGATTTGCTTAACTATTAGTTGTGAATTATTGGAAAACTTTTCAGCTAATACCTGAATGCCTTTATCAAAAAAGATATCATGAAAGTTGTAAATTAAGGAAGATAGGGCTTCAAATACATGGCTATTGCTTGCCGATTGCCTTGCAAACTCGAGCAAATGACCAGCCCCTCTTTCCATATCTGTTTGCTCGCTTGGGTGGCCTTGCCACAGGGAGTCTGCATACAACATTCCCCGTAACAGCTTATTTAAATCATTTTGCAAACCAATGTATGGATCATTCACATCTTTTAAAGCTATGATGTGAGCTTCTGGCGCGAGGATATTCCATAGTGACCAAACTGAATCAAAGTCACCTTCCTTTTCCATTGCCACATCAAAAGATAATTTCAAGGAATATATAAAGCTAGGAGCCTTAGAACAGCCTGAAATTAAAAGGTCTTTAAATGGTTCAAAGTTGCGATTTCTTAATTGAACAATATGTTCCGTCAAACAATCCTGTATCTCTTTTATTATTTCGTGTTGTATTTTTTGGTCGTCATCTGTTCTGTAGTCGGCGTACTCCGATTCAAAAGCAAGTTCAACTATCTTCTTAAAAAGAGCTATTTGTTTATCATCTTCATTACCAAACGGAATCATTAAAGTAGAAAGGTGTATAAACCATGGTGAGTGGCTTATTAAAGAAATTTCGTCAACATTGAGGTTAAAATTCCCATTTATCAGATTATTTCTAAAGTTTGTAATCAGGGTAATCCAATGTTGGTGTGCCTCATCCAGTTCATCTTCCTGTAAATGGAAAAACCTTCGAGCCATACTCTCTTCTTTACGAAACCTAGCATACTCGACAACTCCATTTAAACAATAGGACGCCAACTCATAATCTATTGACCAGAGAAAATCTCTCACACCTTTAGCGGCATAAGCACAAACATTGAGGTTTTCATGTGTTAACGCTGTGGCTAAAGCGTATTTCAAATGTTCTTTTTGCTCTAAATCCAGATCTAGTTCAAGTAACTTCGGTAACACAAAAGCACAAGCACCAGAGCCATAATAATCCGTCTTATCATGAGCTGTTGTCCCTTCCATAATATCGGCATGCATAAATATTGCTTCAAGGATGACTCCTAAACACCATTCTTTGTTTTCATCGCTTAAATTGTAAAGATCATCACGAATACAAACCGCAGCTACAGTTGTAATTGTCCCAACCGCCATTTCAGCAAAATTAGGAATTTTGTTATTTTGAAGAGAGTCCAGTAAGTTTTTTGCAGTGTTTAATGCATCCTGATACGAAGCAAAATATTCTTCTTTAAATAGCTTTTCTTCAAATAATTTCCTTGCCCATAAATGTAAGCTAGTTACGGAGTTGTCAACAGCATGCCTCTTATTGAATTCCTGTTGATCTTGCTTTAAATCTTCAGGGAGTTCAGTCGAACTTTGAAGCAAAACTCGATTGTTATCCTTATCTTCAACAGCCTCCCAGGTTCTTGTATCAACTCGATGCACAAGATATCGAAGACTTTTCTCATTGCGAACAGTTGCTTCACTTATTAATCCATCAACAATTTCAAGAACATCTTCCCTTAGTTCTGCATCAAACTGTAATCTAGTTAATAAAGTCTCTAATGATTCCTTCCTCCAAGGTCTGAGTGCTGCCTCTCTTCTTTCCTCGTTATAAGTTTTAGACATTACACCTCTATCTAAACCAAACCAGTTCGGCGTACTCCCACCCATTTCAGCCGTCATACGAATCAAGTCTAGATAATACAAATCAGCAGTATTTAGTAAGGGAAAGGCTGCTTTATTTATTTTACTAGGGAAACCTGTTGCCACTGATGATAAAACAGATGTAATCATCACAGAGTTGCTATTTCGCAATAAGTAATCATATATCCAATCAATTTGGTTATTTTCACCACTTCCACTTACATACTCTACTAACCAGTTCTCCAATGCCATTAGCGCACACTGTAGCAAGTAAGGTAATGTAGATTGCCCCCTGTATCCTTTCCATAAATGAGGAGAGGCATATTGCTTAATTGTTGCTCCATCATTAAGCTTCAGTTCCACTTCTCTAACAGCTACTTCATTAGTGAAAAACTGATCTTGCTCATTATCCGAAGGTGCACCAAACTCAGATTCTGCATATTTCTGCGCTGTTACGTTACACAACTCAATTATAAAATCTAAAGCTTTTCTCGGGTGGTGTTGAAGTAGGTACGTAAACGGCCCCTTCGCTCCGCTGGCTGGAAAAAATTCCCTCTCTCGATCTAGTCCGAATGATTCTTCTACATCTATGCGCCCATATCCTGCATAGCCATAGTCATCTTCCTCTGGCTTTTGCAACAACCATTCATGCATTGATAACTTAACGATGAAGTCAGGGCGAAACTTACATAGCATCGGAACATTTGTCCCTACAAGCGCTAACCTTGTTAACTCATCAACATAACTCAGTCTTCGAGGTTTGATTTTAGAGATGAAAACATCTTGCGCCATTAATTCATCAAATTCTACTTCAATTGCTGGGGAAACTTTTAATAAAGCGCTGAGTATATTTTTTCTTTGTTCTTTGCTTCGATAGGCATCTTTTAAAGGTTTCAATAGCCATATAGCCAACAAGCCAACCGTTCTTGAATCTTCAGGAAAGTCGTCGTAGATGTTAATTATGCCGCACCATTCGTTGATTAATTCAGCGATATGATTGAGAGTGGATTTGCTTAAATCTGTTCTGACTTCAAAAATAAACTTAAATAGTGCTCCCCAACCTTGACCATATGGGAGAAGAAACAAAGATTGTAATATTCCAGACTTTTCATCCTGTTTCAGTAAATTAGTAAAGCGAGAATTTGGTCTTTGGCAAGTTATCCTTAGGATAAAGCAAAAGCGAATCAATAAAGCGCAATCATCTTTAAGTAGTTGAAACCTCATCAAATATAAAAATGTTTCTGGTGCATCATGCTGTAAGATCGCTGCGATGGTTTCATCTTTCCAAAAGCTTTCGACATCATCGGCACCTAATATATTTGCTACAAATTCATTAGTTGACTCATCAAATTTTAATCTTCTATATAACCATAATCTAAACGCCCTACTTATTGCTGGTTCGCTACCTATAGCCGATAAGAAACTTGCGACATCATGAAAATTAGTTATATATTCAGCCTCAATGAACTCTTCTAATGCCCAATCTTCCAACACATCGTGGGGCAAGCTTATAGTTGAAGATCTTTGATCTCGGTAAATCAGGTTATCCTCTTCCAGCTTAGAGATAACTTCAGGATCGAATTCATTAGCAGAGATTCCAAACACCATTTTTTTCGCTCTCTGCTTGGCGATATCAATGAATGTCGTTTTACGCTTTACTGGCATACCCGACTTGCGATCTTGCTCTCTAGAAATAACCGTAGACCATACGGTGTTTCTAAACTCTACCTCTGTATCGCCTGATTTAAATTGTGCGCCATTACCAATTGCTCTTACTGCAATTTCAATGAAAAAAGGGATCTTGAGTATGTCTACTAAAGAGCTATTTGATATTAATTCATTGAATTCTGGAATATTTTTACAAACCTGTTCAACTTGCTCTTGCGTGAGTCCTTCTATGTTTACGCTACTAAATTTGAGGCCACTAGGTTGTAAAAAGTTAAAGGTGAGTTGTTGATAGGCATAATCACGTCCTGTAGCAATAATAGTCCAACCGGTTTGTTGTCTTATAAACTGAAGTAAATCAATGAATGCGTCTTGATAATTAAGCTCCAGAACTTTTTCTAAAGACTCAATTACCAGAATCTTTTCTTGAAGTAATGAAAAATACCCTTCAATTTGCCCTAAAGTTGAATTCATGCCGATAGATGCAAAAACGTCATTAAGGTGGCTTCGATCTAAATCTTCAGCTCTTAGGTAAAAAACAGGCACATCCTTGCCTTTAGTTGAAATAAAATCTTTTACAATACCTGACTTTCCGGCACCTCTAACACCTGTTACAAATAGAAAATCACTATCATTAAAAGCTTCTGATAATTTTACTAAATCTTCATACCTATCAATATGGAAGCCATTAATTGTGTTCGATATGCCTCCATAAATGTAGCTGCCACGCTCCTTGAATTTCAAGAAGTCATTTTCAAAATCCACATTGACCAAAACTTGAAACAATTCGGTTACGTCCTTCGGAGTATTCTCAAGAGTTAAAACTCCAGCATTCTGGTTAAATTCTTGAACGCAAGTAACTACTTTAGATAAAACAAGTGATGGAGATTTATCTGAATAACATTGAATTAGTGAACAAAGTAAATTGGCAACTATTGAGTATTTAGCATCTAAATCAAAGGAGACTAAATAAAAGACTCGCAGAAATTTCCACAATTCATCATCATTAACTTCCTTTCCTTCATTAGCATTGATTAATTGGGACCTGAAGATGTTTAACCTTTTAACTTTTGCTTCACTCGTGAAACCTTTAGTTTTCGATTTTTTTATAAAGTCCGCAGAGCTTGATGAGTATTTAGCCCACTCCAATATTGGAAGTGTATTGTTAATATCCAGTTTGGAAAGTGGTCCAGTTATCAATGCAATCGAGTCACTTTCAGGGTTAAATTCAGTATCTTTAAAGTCTTTCCATGCACTGTTAATAACTTCTGCGAACATTGACTCCTGAGATTCACTTATAGTTATTTCGTGCTTAATCTGAGCATAAAGTCTGCTTTCATTACTTAATTTATCTGACGCAACTAAGACAAAGTCATCCGTGTTAGAACCATCATATTTATTTTGAAATTTTAGTTCTTTAGCTCTCATGTTTTGTGATAAGCAAGGTACGCAAGAATGCGTTAATAATGAAATAGCAAAAGCTGCTTGAACCCTAGTTTCAAAATTAACTCCACCACCTCCAGTGGAAAATGGATTACTTTGTTGTTTAACATCTTTGCTCATTCTTATTCCCGTAAATCTAATAAATTGACAACAAAGTCAAAGATTCCTTTCACTTTACCAACCAATTATACAATGAGGATTGAGGCACATTGTGAGGGCAAATAGGCATGTAACGCTTCATTAAGAAGCGAGTTTAGGCTTGCTAAACTTTTGTGACGAAGGAACTCGAGCAAGCCGTGACGAGTCTTTCTTTAATGACTTGTTATATGCAAATTGGCTAAGAAATGAAAATACCAACGCATACAAGTAAAGTTATAAAACCAACAATAACTACATCATTGTAAAAAACGAAGCCCTTAAACAATCCCTCTTCATGAGGGTACTCTTTTGGGTATTTACCCAACGTAAAAATACGACAAATTGGCCATCCAATGTAGTAACAAACTGTGTTGATAAAGAATTCGATGAATACTCGAACTAAAAGCTGGGTAAACCAATCAAACACAGTTACTTCCTTTGCATATAACGCCTCGTTAAGAGGCAAATAATATGTTGGCTAAAATAAGCGACGCAGGAGCAAAAGCCAACTGTTATTTGCCTCTTAACGAGGCGTTATGTGTTTTTCTGCTCATTGAACAATACTTTGTTTGAAAATGGATCAATGACCGTAAAACAACGACCACCCCAAGGTGCCTGCTCAATTGAGGGCTTGCTGTATTTATAAGGCCGTGAAGTTATTTCTTGGAACAATGCATCAAGATCGCTGACATTTACAAAGACTTTGCTGCCCGGCGTACAATCACCAGAATGCTCACTAAGATGAAGAACGAGATTTCCTTTTGAAGCCTGAATATAAATTGGGTAGTCCTGCTCAAATCGGTGCTCCCAATCTAAGGTCATACCCAAAAAACCCAAATAAAATTCTTTGGCCCTCTCTTCATCAAATATTCTAATTATTGGTATAGTTTGAAAATCCATTCTCGATACTCTCTTTACACATAACGCCCCAATAAGGGGCTAAAAATTGTTTGCTAAAATGTGTAGCGAAGCGAAACCGAGCAAACTGTTTTTAGTCCCGCTTAATTGGCTTGTATGGATAATAAACCCATCAAATTATTCTTTTAAACCGAGTTCGGGTATTGTGAGACCCAGGCTTTAGCTGCAACTAAAGCTCTCTTTTGTGGTAGTTCGATTAAGCGATGGATCCTCTGTTGAGAGACCGATAACAAGAATGAACGCCACAAAAGACTCCAAGCATCACACTCGAATAGTCTACTGGGTCTCGAACCCGCATTATGCAAGCAAGAGTTAGCTTATTATGAAAACAAATACTAATCAAAACATTAATGTCGGTGTCGATACCGGCAAATTTCAACTCGATATTTATATTCGCCCTCTTGATATCTATTTCACCGTTAAGAACGATGAAAAAGGGATTGCAGAGGCTATTAAAAAAATCAAAATACACTCTCCAAACCGCATCATTATTGAAGCCACTGGCCGCCTTGAAATGCCCTTTATTATTGCATGTGCAAAGGCCAATTTACCCTTTGTCATTGCCAACCCAATACACATAAAACGCTTTGCTGGCGCCATTGGTCAACGCGCTAAAACCGACAAGCTAGATGCACAGTTGATTGCACATTATGGCGAAGCAATTAAACCCACACTCTCCACCCTAAAGCCTGACATCATGCAGATTATGAGTGATTTGGTTGCCAGAAGAAATCAGCTGTTAGTCATGCAAACGATGGAAAAAAACCGCCTGCAAATTTTACCAAAAGAGCTGATTTCAACCATCAAACCTATTTTAACAGCCTTTAAAAATCAGATTGAAAAAATTGAAAATAAAATTCTAAAACTCATTGAATCATGCCCTGAATATTCAGCCAAAAACACGATCCTACAAAGCATGAAAGGCATTGGTAAAATTGCCGCTGCCTCCATCATCAGTAACTTACCTGAGCTTGGCTATATGTCGAATAAAGAAGCCGGTGCATTGGTTGGCGTTGCGCCTATGAATCGCGAAAGTGGCCGCTATAAAGGGCTTCGAAAAATTCAAGGTGGGCGGCATCAAGTACGCACCGTTTTATACATGGCGATGATGTCAGCCATCCAATCAAACCCTGTTTTTAAATCAACTTATCAGCGATTAGTTGCTGCTGGGAAACCGAAAAAAGTAGCGCTTATTGCGTGTGTCAGGAAGATGATTGTGATCTTAAATTCGATGCTCAGAGACGGAGTTATGTGGGAAGCGCCAAAAGTTTAAAATTAGCTATTGACGCCATAGTCTCTTGTTAAGTGCCTTTTATTGCGGTGTATGTAATCTTTCACCTAGGTAATATAAGCCTAGAATCGTTGCTAATATCATTTGCCAAAGTATAAAAGTAAACAATGTAAAACCAACCCATGACATTACAAGATGATATTCACTTGTAATTGTCAAAGCCAAACCTATCTTTGCACCAATAACCAAAAATATACTGATAGCAGTTAAATATGAAAAAAGAACACAAAGGAAGCGTCGTCTAGTCATATCAACCATCAACGAACTACCGTGATGCATTATTTCTATTTTTGGCGGGTTTGCCATTAACTGGTCAATATCATGTTTATTAAAGGTAGCGACAGCAGCTAGTGCGGCAATGAAGAAACCGGGAAGATTAGCAATAAAAGAAGTTAATTCGCTAATTAACCCACCATCTCCGATGATATCTTCAAGTGGAATATAAAAGTACGAAACTACGAGTGTTAAAATGGTAAATATTAAAGGAGCAGCCCAATCATAAACCCATTTGTCTTCATGCTTTATTTTAAGATATGAAAACGGTCTAGTGAACTGATAAGCAATAAGTTTAAACTGAGCTAAGATTCTCATTGTATTAACTCTATCATTTTGTTTTTAATACCATCATGGATATTAGGAAAAGACGTTCTAAGTGCATTTCCGAACCCTTCTATTTTACATTTTTTGACATATTTATCTGCTTGCCAAAGATTTCCTGTATCAGTACTAAGTGTAGCAGTATGCCCTGAACCTGATTCGTCAGTAAATGAAACTCTTACAAATGGAGAGTTTAAAGTATCTGCATGTTGCAGCGCTTTTTGTAAGTGCCCCCAATTACCGCCATTAAGTAAAACATCTAAACGTCCTACTTTCATTTTGATGTCGGCTCCAATTAACTCAGAATGTGTATTTGAGTCATACCCTCGAATCACATCCATATCACTCGTGATTTTAATACCGTTTATTTGACCGCTATCTAGTTCTTGACGGAATTCATCTGATGGATGAGCGAGAAAACTAATGTTGCAAAATACGTTAATTGTTTTACCTTCCTCACCAGACGGATGAGGTTTTTTATAATCGTTATTATTATGCCTAGCAGAAACTTTAAATAAATGATTAAGGAAAGAACCTGCTTTTGCAAAAGGCAAAGAGGAGCTTTTTTCAAATAGAGCCAAATGCTTATTAGCAGCCGTTTGGTCTTTTAATATAATTAAGTGAGACGAAGACTCTAGTCCACGATCTTCACTTAATTCAGTTACTTCTCTGTCACTATCATCTCCCCCTAGCAACTGAGTTACAGGGTGAGCAGCTTCTGTATCAACAACGTTAATAAGTAGAATCCAACAATTATCCAATTCTTCCATATCTTCAAGTCTGAACTCTAATTTAGACCCTGCAGTCACTTTCTTTCTCGCTTTATTAAGTTCACGTAACTGAGAAAGTTCATTCATTAATTCATCTAATGTTCTAGGAGAAGCCATTGAATGAGGAATATCTCTTGCTAAGGTTTTACCACTTAAGCCAAGATCAAAGTATTGGATAATCCGTTCATTATTTTTCATTTCTATATGAATTCCTAGAGTTTGTGACCAAGCCTGATGAGGCACTTAACGCCCTAATAACAGGCAAAAAATTGATTGCTAAAATGTTGAGGTACGAAAACAGCAAACTGTTTTTTGTCCTTGTTTATTAGCTTGTTATGTTGCAACACTACCACCACAAGATCAAAGATATAATATAAATTGGCACCAACAAACCTATGATTGTTGAAACAACAGCAGAGAGTATTTGAAGAAATTTGAAAATAACGTTAGATTTTTGATACTCGTGAATCCATGCCTCACGGTACATTTTGCTGAAGATAAAAAGCCAAAATCCAAATATTGTTCCAATCAATTCCATATCGATTTTAAGGCACTAAATAAATGCCATTTACTCCATACTTGCTTTGCAACATAACGCTTCAATAATACGTGCAGCAAGTTTGGCAGTTTCTTTGCGTTGTTTGCAAAAGAAAATGAAAAACTTGCGGAGTCGTATTTCATTGACTTGTTCTGTGGCAGCCAGACTTTAGTCGTTTTGGCTGCGTAGATTGGAAAACTCGAAGGAAAATGGCACTTGAGCGAGACTTCATATCCTAAAGCTTAGCACTAATGTCTGTTTGTAAACCCCGCTGGTTTCAACAGCATTAGTGCTAAGCTTTAGGGATTGAAATAAAGTATAGTCCCGTCAAGTTTCTTTGTTAGATTTTATAGCACTTAAAACAAGCCATTTTATACTGATTAAATATACAGTAAAAAATCCTGTGTACGCTATAATATCTAGGGTTTCCAATTCCATCAGAACAATTTAATATCGAGCGATTGGGTCGTTTTTCTGCCGTGAACCGTCTCGAGTTTCTACTTTAGGAATTTTTATCATATTGGATAACATATTGATACAAAAAGTTTTCTGCCTTTAAAGCTGAAATTGCTTTGGGATGAAAACGACCCAATCGCTCGTTTTCTTGACTATACGAGAAACTCACCAACACTGTATATACACGCATACATAGAAAAATACTTAAAAAAATATAAATACACTGTTAATTTTCAATAGCTTATATTATAAATAATACAAAGTCGGTACCAAAATTAGTGAGGAATTGAGTAACTTCTGTTTAGAAATCATTGATTGTACGAATCACAAACAGACTCTGTCGCTATATAAAGAAAGAACACCGATGCCAATAAATTTTCCCTTAAATCAAACCTGAAAAAATCCATTTGATGAATAATGCGCGACAGGAAGTCGAGCAAGCCATGCTTAGGCATAGGCGAAAGCTGGTTGCAGCCTATTTTATTGAAATAAAGTTAGTCACTGCTCAATGAGTATCAAACCCGACTGCTCTGGTAATTTTGAGGAAAGGTTAATTGTCTTGGCTCTTACATCGACTCCCATTTTGCAAAACATAAGGGCGTTACAACAAAAAAGCGCGCATATTCCTACGCGCGCTATTAATCTTTATTTGTCATCTTAATCATAACTGTTTTCAGTTACAGCTAATTGTATTAACAAATGGCACTGAGTACCGTTTGACCATATTCAATTAAGCTGGTTGTGTGCTCATTAGCACCTTTTACTTTTAAATGATGAGCAAACGCTAAACGCCCAGTCATAGCTAACCAAAACACCGCACTGACAAAGCCGACAATCCGCCAAATTGTTTTTTTGGCCCATTTTAATGCCAACGTAATCGATAACACATAAAAAACGAAGCCTGCCAGTTTTGAGCTCGCCCAACCATTTGTAATTGGGTATAAATTTAAAGGGTTTACCATCACTAAATAAATAAAGGTACATACAAACAGCGTATATAAAATATGAGGCCCTATCTTGAGGATTTTGTTATTTACTTTGTCAGAGCCTTTTAATGTCAGCGCAAAGTTGATCAGAAAAAAGATAAAGGTCAAAGCAATGAGGGTCAGATGGGTATGTTTAACAATCAGATACATAGTTAATTCCATTAATAAGCTTACTTGCTGGTATGTGATGGATCATCACGCTTGCGATTAAGAGTATATAGTGACAACAGGTGTTAAAATACTGAAATAAACACAATAATTTGCATTCTATCTCAAAAAAAGATGATCTATTATCCAAATTTGACATGACACGACTCTGTATCCTCTCCCATTTCATTACCATTTTAATTCGTTGCAGAGTATGTGCTCATAATACAAACAGCCCCCCATTTATTCCTTGCTAAAGCATTAGATTAAGCGTGTTGACTATGTTGTAATGACATCAGTAAATTACCTTTAACGGCGCATTACATGACACTGTTGTTTTTATATTTATCAATCGCAATTGGCATCTCATTCTTATGCTCAATTTTAGAAGCGGTCTTACTTTCCATTACACCGAGCTACGTCGAACAAGTTTCAGCGTCCAACCCACGCTCGGGTAAAGTGATCAGCAAAGTAAGAGATAATTTAGATGAGTCATTATCGAGCATTCTGATCCTCAATACGTTCGCCCATACCATGGGCGCAGCCGGCGTTGGTGCCCAAGCCATTCGTATTTTTGGCGAACAATGGGAAACCCTCATTGCGGTATTACTTACCCTCGTGATTTTATATTTTTCTGAGATTATCCCTAAAACATTAGGTGCGACTTTTTGGCGTACATTAGCGACACCTGCGTCTTATATCATCTCTTGGTTAATTAAACTGGTTTACCCTTTGGTTTGGCTTGCAACGGGAATTACTCGGTTATTTAGTCAAAATAAAGGCAACGAAGTGACCCGTGAAGAGATTATTGCCCTAGCTTCTTTGAGTCACAAAGGCGGCACTTTGTTTTCACAAGAAAATGAATATATTTCTAACTTACTATCACTTAGAGACATTAAAACCGAGCACATTCTCACCCCGAGAACCGTGGTACATATGCTTCATCAAGATCTCACCATTACTGAAGCCTTGAATTTAGATAAAACCCGTCAGTTTTCGCGTATTCCTGTTTATGGCGAGAGTATCGATGATATTAAAGGAAAAGTCTTGCGTACACATTTATTCGAGGCTGAACGCTCAGGGCTTGGCGAGACCCCAATTAAAGAATACCTCGATCCGCTAATGCGTGTATCAGAAAAGGTGCCCGTACAAAAGTTGCTCGACATGTTTATCAAAAACAACATGCACTTATTTTTAGTTGAAGATCAATATGGACAGACATCAGGGATTGTTTCATTAGAAGATGCCATAGAGACGTTAATTGGTCGTGAAATCATCGATGAGAGTGATACTGTGACCGATCTACAAGCTTATGCCAGAGGTAATTATCGTAACCGTTTACGCACAGAAAAAAAATCAGACGCAGATACGGAATAACCTTTAACGCACCGCCACTTCGCTGCAATAATTCATCATTATATTATTGCAGCTTGTTTAATCACGATACTGTGACGCTCTGCTAAACGTGCATGATCTTTGTCATAACCGCCGCCGATCACAGTCGCAACAGGCACGCCAAACTGCTGGCAAAGAGTAAGTACGGTTCGATCCCGTTGCTCAATCCCCTGCCAAGAGATGTCCAGCTTACCTAAGCTATCATGTTGCCAAATATCGACTCCGGCATCGTAAAGCACAATGCTTGGGTTTAAATCGCGAATTAAACTCGTTAAGGTGCTTGCGACTATTTCGATATATTGGCGATCCTGCAGGCCAATGGGCAAGCCAATATCACAGTCACTGCTGATTTTTCGAAATGGGAAATTCTTTTCGCAATGAATTGAGCAGGTAAACACATACGGATTGTGCTGCAAAATAGCTGCGGTACCATCCCCTTGATGGACATCGAGATCGAATATCAGCACATTCGTCGCTAACTTTTGCTCTATCAAAGCGGTGGCGGTATAGGCTAAGTCGTTAACCATGCAGTACCCAGAACCAAAATCACTATGTGCATGGTGCGTCCCACCCGCTAAATGACAAGCTACCCCATGTTTAAGGGCCAATTGGGCGGTGTGCAAAGTACCTTGCGCTTCGGTAAACGTGCGAGCCATGAGTTCTGCTGACCAAGGTAACCCAATGCGCCGCTGCGCTTTGGCATCAAGTAAGTTGTGGGTTAAATCATGGAGATATTGCGGGCAATGAACCGCCTCAAGACAAGCAAGGGTTGCCCGCTCTGGCGTAAATAGGTTTTGCTGTATATGGCCGCTATGAAGCAAATTCTGGTATAAATCTGCAAATTTACTCATCACAAAGCGATGCGCCACATCAAAATCAAAGGAGTAATCATGATGGTACACCAGTGGTAGATGTGGATTAATGACCATTTTTGAACACCATGGTATTTAGATTCAATCGCGCCTGGTTCTTCATAATTAAACCTTTTTGTGTGCCTATAAGCTGTGAGGTGACTATTTGTTGCTTGTATTTTTATATGTATAACAAAGTGGGATTATGCCGTATTTATACCGAAGAATAAAAACCTATCAGCAGTAAACAAAATATAGGGTGTGTTGAATTTTTTATCTGCAGCTATGCGGTGGACTATTGGGATAAAAAAAGCCGCGATCATTACTGAAACGCGGCTTTACAACCAGAAATTGTTATTATTTTTATAACGCTTGTTCGAGCGCTGGCAGCACTTCAAATAAATCGGCAACTAACCCGTAATCAGCCACTTGGAAAATAGGTGCGTCAGGATCTTTATTGATTGCAACAATCACTTTTGAATCTTTCATCCCAGCTAAATGCTGAATTGCCCCACTGATCCCAACCGCAATATATAAATCCGGCGCCACTATTTTACCTGTTTGACCTACTTGCATGTCGTTAGGCACAAAACCAGCGTCAACTGCGGCACGTGATGCCCCAATGGCAGCTCCGAGTTTATCAGCAATGCCTTCTAGCAGTGCAAAGTTTTCACCATTTTGCATGCCACGACCGCCTGAGATAATCACAGGTGCAGCAGTAAGCTCAGGACGAACCGATTCGGTTTGGCTAATTGAGACAAACGCGCTGTTACTCGATTCGATGGCTGCATCGATTGTCTGTACTTCACAAGGGGCCTGCTCGCCTTGCAATTCAAAAGCACTGGCACGCACTGAAATCACTTTTACGTCTTCCAATGATTTAACCGTTGCAATGCCATTACCTGCATAAATTGGGCGTTTGAATGTATCTGCATCAACCACATCAATAATTTCAGAGAGCTGGCTTTTATCAAGTAAAGCTGCAACACGTGGCAACGTATTTTTACCTGTTGTCGTCGCAGCTGCAAATATGTGGCTATAGTCACTGGCAAGTGACACGACTAAATCAGCCGTATTTTCTGCTAATTGATGCGCATACACGCTATTATCAGCTAAAAGTACACGGTTTACCCCGGCAATGGCGGCCACTTGCTGAGCTAAAGCTGGCACACCGTCGCCGACAACAAGTACATCAACACTGTGGCCGACTTTTAAAGCCGCATGAATGGTTTTAGACGTTTCAGGTTTTAAAATGGCATTTTCATGCTCTGCGATCACTAATGATTTCATGAGATTACCTTCGCCTCATTTTTTAATTTTTCAACTAACTGAGCCACATCGTCAACGATTACTCCCCCTTGACGCTGAGCGGGCTCTTCAACTTGTAGCAACTCAAAACGTGGGCTTAAATCAACACCAAAGCTGTCTGCTGCGACCGTTTCAAGTGGCTTACGCTTAGCTTTCATAATGTTCGGTAATGAAGCATAACGAGGTTCGTTTAAGCGTAAATCTGTGGTGACAATTGCAGGCAGGCTTAATGACACGGTTTGTAATCCGCCGTCGACTTCACGAGTAACATTTACTTTGCCCTCGCTGATTACAACCTCAGAAGCAAATGTCCCTTGAGGGCGTTTGCTTAATGCGGCCAGCATTTGACCTGTTTGGTTATTATCTGAATCAATAGACTGTTTACCCAAAATAACTAATTCTGGATTTTCTTGCTCAACCAGTTTATTGAGCAACTTAGCGATATGCAGCGAGTCGAGCTTTTGATCAGTATCGATATGAATAGCGCGATCAGCCCCCAGAGCCAGCGCAGTGCGCAATTGCTCATGACATGCTTTATCTCCAATTGACACAACCACGACTTCTGTCGCGTTACCTGCTTCTTTAATTCGAATTGCTTCTTCTACTGCAATTTCACAAAAAGGGTTCATGGCCATTTTAACATTGGCTAAATCGATGTCTGACTTATCGGCTTTGACTCTTGCTTTGACGTTGTAATCGATGACTCGCTTGATTGGCACGAGAATTTTCATATTCGCTCCGTTACTGACTGTTACAATAGGCTAAATCAACAATCAGTTATAAAGTTATTAACATTTTTTATGGGATTAGCGTACTTCCTGTTGACGTAAACGTCAACCTAAAATAGTCTTACTGCTATATTTACACATTAATAGCTGTTCATAGTTATTTACGTCACCGTCACAGAATAATAAGAGGTAGTTATGGTTGAGCGCGAAACCATGGAGTTTGATGTCGTCATAGTAGGCGCTGGCCCAGCTGGGCTAAGTGCGGCTATCCGATTAGCCCAACAAGCAAAAGAGCAACAACAAGAGTTAATGATTTGTGTGGTCGAAAAAGGCTCTGAAGTCGGCGCCCATATTTTATCAGGAGCGGTATTTGAAACTCGGGCACTCGACGAACTCCTGCCTGATTGGCAATCTCTCAATGCGCCAATTACTACGTCTGTCTCTGAAGATGACATTTATTGGTTTAATAACGATCACAAAGCCACCCGTATTCCCAACTATGCGATTCCAAAGACTTTCCACAATAAGGGGAATTACATTGTCTCTATGGGTAATGTGTGTCGCTGGCTGGCAGAACAAGCTGAAGCTTTAGGGGTTGAAATTTTTCCAGGCTTTTCTGCGCATTCGTTAATTATTGAAGACAACGTGCTCAAAGGCATCATTACCGGCGATATGGGGCTAGATAAAGACGGCAAAGAAAAAGACGGTTACATGCCTGGTATGGAGCTGCGCGCAAAATACACCTTATTTGCTGAAGGCTGTCGCGGTCACTTAGGCAAACAATTAATCAATCAATTCAAACTTGATGCAGGGCAATCTCCTCAGCACTACGGCTTAGGCTTTAAAGAAATTTGGCAAGTGCCAAGCGAGCAACATCAAGAAGGAAAAGTGGTCCATGGGACAGGCTGGCCTTTAGATAACGACACCAATGGCGGTGCGTTTATGTACCATGCTGAGGATAATCAAGTGGTCGTCGGCCTGATTGTTGATTTAAATTACAGCAATCCTTACTTAAGCCCGTTTGATGAATTCCAACGAATGAAACATCACCCAGTATTTAAATCAGTACTACAAAACGGTAAGCGTATCGCTTATGGCGCGCGTGCTATTGCCAAAGGTGGTTTAAACTCGCTGCCTAAAATGCACTTTCCTGGTGGGCTGTTAATCGGCTGTGATGCTGGTACGCTGAACTTTGCCAAAATTAAAGGCAATCACACCGCAATGAAATCTGGGATCATCGCCGCAGATACCGTATTGAACGCACTTAAAAACAACCAAGCGAATACTGATTTAATTGAGTTTACTGCTGCTTTTAAATCATCTTGGTTATTTGAAGAGCTCCACAGCTCACGTAATTTTGGCCCGGTAATGCATAAGTTAGGTAAATTTGTTGGTGGGGCTTACAACACTCTTGATCAAAACATTTTTGCTGGAAAACTGCCTTTCAATTTTAAAGATAATGTGGCCGATCACGATACATTACTCAATAAAGAGCAAGCCAGATCCATTAGCTACCCAAAACCAGATGGTGTGATCAGTTTCGATAAATTATCATCAGTGTTTTTATCTAATACCAATCACGAAGAGTCACAACCTTGTCACTTGCAACTTGCTAATGCCGAGATCCCACTAAGTGTTAACTTAGCCCAGTTTGATGAACCAGCACAGCGCTACTGCCCAGCTGGCGTGTACGAAATTCAAGAAGTCGAAGGTCAATCTGAGTTTGTGATAAACAGTCAAAACTGCATTCACTGTAAAACCTGTGATATCAAAGATCCTAGTCAAAATATTACTTGGGTCACCCCAGAAGGAGCTGGTGGACCAAACTACCCGAATATGTAAGGTAAAGGTGTGAAGACACCTTCATACTAAAAGAATCCTAAATTGCAGGGGGCGAACGCCCCTTTTTACTTTTTTAGTAATGTGTTCAATACTCTAACTAATCAATGTCACATCATTTTTCGCTTTCTGTGTTAGTTTGAGCGGACAAAACCAATAATGAGCAATGTATATGAAACAGTCTTCGATGGTATTTCGATTTTTAGCCGAACCAACCGATGTTAATTTTGGTGGTAAGGTTCACGGTGGCGTGGTTATGAAGTGGATTGACCAAGCCGGTTATGCCTGTGCAGCGGGTTGGAGTGGTCATTACTGCGTCACCATTTCAACGGGCACCATTCGCTTTCATCGCCCAATATTAGTGGGTCAAATTGTTGAGGTGTCCGCTAAAATAGCCCATACAGGCAAAACCAGTATGCAGATTTTTATCAGTGTGAAATGCGGTGATCCTAAAACACAAAGCATGAACGAAACAAACCACTGTATTATTAACTTTGTTGCCACCGATCAAGCCGGTTATCCGGTAGAAGTGCCTTCTTTTGTTGCCAAAACCGACGAAGAAAAGCGCCTTGAAGCCTATGCGATTAAAATGAAAGAAATTTCTATTCAAGCAGAGTCCTTGTTACAAGAACTGGGGTGATTTGCAGCAACCCATTGTAAAAAGATAGCCTTTGTTAAATGCACGGTTTAAAATGCTCGGCTTATTTCAACGCAAGGCCGAGCAATGACGCAGTATCAGATTGAACCGATTGGTTATATCCAATCTCCCTACAAACAAAAATTTGCCATTCCTCGTCAACCGCGCTTAATCCCACAAGCACAGGCCAAACTCATTTTTGCGCCTAATTTCAATCGCGAAGAATTTGTCCGCGGGTTGGATGAATTTAGCCATGTTTGGCTGTTATTTCGTTTTCACGAAACTGCTGATAAAGGCTGGTCACCGCTTGTGCGCCCGCCCCGCCTAGGCGGCAATGAAAAAAAAGGTGTGTTTGCAACACGTGCGACTTTTCGTCCCAATGCCATTGGCATGAGTGCGGTTAAACTCGAAGGGATTGAATATAAAAACGGTCAATTAGTATTGCTACTATCAGGCATCGATTTACTCGATGGCACACCTATTGTCGATATTAAGCCCTATTTACCTTATTCAGATAGCCTGCCAGATGCGCAAGGTGGCTTTGCCGACGATCGCCCTGAAACTGAGTTAAACGTCGAATTCAGTCAACAAGCACTCGCGTTTTGTCAGCATCAACATGACTTTCCTGAGCTGCAAGGATTTATTACCAGTGTCCTTAAACAAGATCCGCGCCCTGCTTATAAAAAAAGCAAACAAGGTATGCAGCAATACGGTATGAGCTTGCATTGCTTCAATATCAAATGGGAAATTGAAGGCAATCTCAACACTGTGATAGAAATTAGCAAGCAAAGCGATAGTTAAGCTTTTTTGCAACTAAAAGCGCTGCTACACTAGCGCCATTAAATTAAACATTGTCCAGCAATAACAATACGGAATAACAATGCGTACTAGCCAATATATACTCGCCACTTTAAAAGAAACTCCTTCCGATGCTGAAATAGTCAGCCATCAACTTATGTTACGTGCGGGTATGATCCGTCGTTTAGCGTCAGGTTTATATACGTGGCTACCATCAGGCTTACGCGTATTACGTAAAGTAGAAGCCATTGTGCGTGATGAAATGGAAAAAGCCGGCGCCATTGAAATGCTGATGCCAGTGATCCAACCTGCTGACTTATGGGTTGAATCGGGGCGCTGGGAGCAATTTGGACCTGAGCTACTACGCATCAAAGATCGCCACAATCGTGAGTTTGCTTTAGGTCCAACCCATGAAGAAGTGATCACTGAGTTTGTTCGTAAAGAAATCAGTAGTTACAAACAATTACCTCTAAATTTATTCCAAGTTCAAACAAAAGTACGTGATGAAGTACGTCCACGTTTTGGTGTGATGCGCGCGCGCGAATTTACCATGAAAGACGCTTACTCTTTCCATTTAAGTGATGCGTGTTTAGATGCGACTTATCGTGTTATGCACCAAGCATATTGCAATATCTTCGAGCGAATTGGTTTAGAGTACCGCCCTGTTATTGCCGACACAGGTTCAATTGGTGGCAGTGTCTCTCACGAATTCCACGTATTGGCGGAATCGGGCGAAGATGCAATCGCATTTAGTTCCGGCAGCGATTACGCTGCAAATATCGAAAAAGCTGAAGCTGTGATGCCTACTGAGGCGCGTCCAGAGCCAAGTAAAGATCTCAATACTTTTGCAACACCAGAAGCAAAAACAATTGATGAACTGAAAAAGAAACATGGTGTAAAACCACACCGCTGCGTCAAAACATTGATTGTGTACGGTACACCCAATGAAGACGGTCAGCGTGGTTTAGTGGCACTTGTTGTGCGTGGCGATCATGAATTAAACGAACTTAAAGCTGAAAAACACGCGCTTTGTGATAGCCCGCTTGAATTTGCAAAAGATGAAGACATCATTGCACAACTAGGTGCCGCACCGGGTTCATTAGGACCGGTTGGATTATCAATTCCTGTGATCGTTGACCGTTCAGCCAGCATTTTGGCTGACTTTGTCGCAGGTGCCAATAAAGATGGTGAGCACTACTCAGGGATTAACTTTGACCGCGATGTGACTCAGTATGAAGTCGCCGACTTACGTAACGTGGTCGAGGGTGATCTTAGCCCATGTGGTCAAGGGACTTTGTCAATCAAACGTGGCATTGAAGTGGGTCATATCTTCCAGTTAGGCACTAAGTACTCAGAAGCAATGAAAGCCGGAGTGCTAAACGAAGAAGGTAAAAACCAAATTATGACTATGGGTTGTTATGGTATTGGTGTATCGCGTATTGTCGCAGCGACCATTGAGCAACATAACGATAGCAACGGTATTGTATGGCCACAGAGTATTGCGCCATTCCAGCTTGCTATTGTGCCAATGAACATGCACAAATCTCATCGTATTCCAGACATTGCTGAGCGCATTTATCAAGAATTGACCGCTGCAGGCATCGACGTATTATTTGACGATCGCAAAGAGCGCCCAGGTGTGATGTTCAATGACATGGAGTTAGTTGGTATTCCGCATACGTTAGTCATTGGCGAGCGTAATCTTGATAACAATCAGGTCGAATATAAGAGCCGTGATGGCCAGACTGCAGAGTTATTTGATATCGACACTGTCGTTGCTGAATTAATCGCTAAAATTCGTGGTTAATCGCACAGACTGACATTAAAAAGCCGAGTGTTTTCACTCGGCTTTTTTGTTATTAAACATGCATTACCACAGGCCTGCAGGTATGCTTGTGCCCCTTTTTTTTTGCAAAAAGTAGCCACCAAAAAATGAAGTGATTAATAAAAATTAGACCCACTATTGTGGTTTTTCAATGAGATATTGATGGGTGTCATGTATTTTTGGTTTTGCTTTATCTAGAGGCATCAGGATCTGTAATTGGTGAGAATTTACCGATATCTGGCTCAAATGCTGTTGCACCTTGTTTTCTGATATTTTGTTGTTCTTGAGCACGCTGCTGCTCAGCTGGGTTTTGCTGCTTAGGCTGACTTAATTTCCCAACAATACTATTCCCCAACGCATTGCCAAAGGCATAGGCTAGCGTTTTGAGCTAGCCGAAATCACCTAAACTACTCACTAGATGTTTGAAGCAGTAACTTCAAATCACAAGAAGCTCTGTACATTGCACCACCACCTTTAAAACCAACATCAGCTTTTCTCATTGGTGATATCCTTACTATTTTATCCTTAATAGTTCGAATGCTGTAGTAATATATACTGGAACTATGTAGAACTAAAAAGTACTCCTTATCTGTACCACAGGCATTCCTTTCATCAACCACATTTTCCAAGCAATTAATAAAGCCTTTATCTATTTTTCCAGTAGCGATGTAACTTTCAGTTCCAATGTTTCTAAGTTGACGGTGTAAATAATAATGAGTTTCAGAGTTTATGTTCGACAGTGTTTCCAAATGCAAACTGTGATCTTGCGGAGCACACCCCGATAGCAATGAACTTCCTAGAACGATGTTAACTAAATACCTATTCACTCCCATTATCTAATCCCCCAAAACCTGTTCTAAAATAAGTGAACGAACAGTGACACCCATTTTAAATTACACCCATTTTAAATTATTTCCAGCCATTAAAAAAACACCTCTGAGATACCGCTTAGTTCACAAAGTCGAATGGATAATATGGGCTTTGCACTGCAAAGCATAGGGGATTTGACCTAAACAGTGCCAAAAAGACACAGCTAACCCACCGTGTTAAGGTTTTTACGTTATTAAGGCTTATTAAAGGGGGTAGCTAGGTGCTCTAAATGTTAAGCCAGTAACTTTTCACATTGGTGATAATTAGCTCGACGCTTTAATTCTAAGTTCGCACAATAGTTATAAAGCTTTTTAGGCCGACCCACTGCACCATGAAATACTTTGGTAAATTGGGTCGTAAGCGTTAACCAGTTTTCTGGCGCAATATTCAGTCTTGCTAAAATAGGGGAATTAACTGGGTTGATGTGGCTTGTCCAACTATTAAAGACCCCTAGTAGTTTGTCCAACTATTAGGAGTCACTGCATGTTTTTCACTCGATTTATTGTGGTTAAACGGTTAAAGAATGTTGTTTTTTGTCAAACGTACATCATATTGACCATTATTGGTGAATAGCACCACAGCAGTATATCGTTGGTTTTTCTCTGCATCAGTTGGGATTGGGATCACAAAGTGTTCGGCGTAACTGCGCCCTGCCATTTGCCAGCTTAACTCTAGTTCGCCTGCTTGATAATATTTGGCAGGAAAACCAGTCCCACAAGTTGAGTTCACTTCAATTTTATTGCAAGCTACTTGGCCATTTGTTGTTAAAACACGGAGTTTTACGTTCAGTGCATCGCTATTGGCGACATTTTGAAAGGTTAGGCCAGCAACATAAATAGGCGTAACCTGTGAAGGCAGCAAGGTTTTGCAACCAGAAGCAGTAACTAGTAGCATTAAGCTGAAACAACCCGCCCAAGGTTGAGATAAAAATTGTTTCATCATCGCTCCGATTTAACCCGCCAATGAATTTGTTTGGCAGGATCTGTTAATGTAATTGCAATTTCTTTAAGTGATGAGACAACCATAGAAACAGCGTGTTTCTGCTCCGATAAATTAAGTGCTGAAATTGCCGAATCGTTGCTTAAATAAATACTGATATTCAGTGATTGATTAAGCTGCTTAAAATTTACCTCATGACTGATATATTCAAATTCATTGATTGAATGTTTAAATTCATTACAGACTGATTTAAGTTGTTTTATTATTTGAGTGTCACGTTTTTTATCGGTTTTAGTCATGATTCAAGGCCTTATATACATAGCAGTTAGCTTATCATTTATTACGCCTTAATAAAATTTAGACACAAAAAAACCAGCTCAAAAATGAACTGGTTTTTACTGTGCGAACTGATCCTAGTCTGGAATAATCGCACCGTCGACAGTAACGATATACCAGGCACCACTACGAGTACATCTGCTCACCAATCTGCTTTTAGCTCTTTCACTATAAGCAACGCTCGTCCAGAGAGCACCTTGAGCATTAAAGCAATGAACTTGATAGGTCAAATTATTAAATGATGGTGTGATTTGCTCCGCCGTTACGTGTGTAGAACCAAGTAAAGTCAATGCAACAGCTGCAATGAGTGATAATTTCATGTGTATCCTTTCGTATATTGAACACTTATTGGGAACAACAACATAACAAGTTACTATCACTTTGTAAATTATGGGTACAAAAAAGGGCAATACAATTATTGCCCTTAATATTCATAACCGAATAAGCTTATCTAAACAGCACTGACTCTTTCTTAAACCAATGCACACAAAACGCCATTAATGCGCCTGCTAACACCAGTGTTGCTAAGAAAATCATTCCAACTAATGAGTAATCTACCGTTCCTTTAAGCAGCTCTTTAATTGCCAAAGCCACGTTGGTTACTGGGATCATCGCGGTTTTAAACGTTAATTCCATATTAGGCATCATGGCAACAATCAGTGGCATAAAGGCTAACATCGATAGAGGTCCCATGTAATTTTGGGCTTCTTTAAAGGTACGCGCATAAATAGAAATAGCCAACACAATAGATGAAAACACCGCCGCCAATGGAATGAGTAACAGTAAAATTAAACTTAAATCAACCACACCGATATTACCCACCGCTTCTTTAAGGGCTTTGAGCTCAACAAAATGGCTGATCACACTCATCCAAACTCCCATACTGATCACAGTAATGGACGCCGTTGCTAAAGAGCTAGTCAATACGGTGAGAAATTTACCAAGTACTAATTCGGTACGAGTGACAGGTGTCAGTAAGAGCGTTTCGAGTGTACCGCGCTCTTTTTCACCCGCGCCCAAATCAATGGCAGGATAGCTTGCACCGGCAAGCACCAAGGGGATCAGTAGATATGGGATTAACGCCCCCAGTTTTTCACCTAAATTCTCTCGTTTATTGGCGGTATCGACTTTTTCTATTTCAATCGGTTTAAGTAGCGCAACTTGAGCCTGCTCTTGCACACCAAGCAACGAAAACTGTTCGGCCTGTAATGTGCCAGAAAAATTCTCAATAGCTTCTTTTATCCTTGAAAAAATAAAATTGATCGAAGAGGCATCATTGTAAATAACCTGCCAAGTGCTTTGTTCGCCACTTGCAAGCTTTTCACGTGGTTCGATGGGGATCATGATACCCACATCAATTTTTCCATCGCGCACAGCCTGTTTCATTTGCTCGATGGTTTCGAATTGTTCTTTACTTTGTTCAAAGCTCTTGTGATAAAACAGCTCTTTTGCAAATTCAGGTGCATACGCTTCATTAGCAATGGCATAGGTATGGACTTTTTGTTCGGCTTCTAAGGTCGCTTGACTCATTAAAAAGCCCATTAAACCAAATATTATTGGAAAAACGAGGACTGGCAGCGCCACAACAAACAGTAAGGTTTTTTTATCACGAAGTAGTTCGCGCAGTTCCTTCAGAAAGACTTCAAACATGACTTGGCTCCTGCAAAATATTTAAAAACGCTTGGTTCAAAGTGTCACTTTGCCCTTGTTGTTTAAATTCAGCGAGTGAACCACTGAAGCAACTTTCGCCTTGATTAATCACAGTCACTCGTTCACATAACAGCGCAACTTCATCTAAATGATGAGTAGAGAAAATAACCGGGGTGCCCTGCTCTTTAAGCCCTTGAATAAATTTAATCACCGTTTGTGTAGTCATAATATCAAGGCCTGTTGTTGGCTCATCTAACACAACCACTTCTGGAAAGTGCACCACGGCGCGGGCAATATTGGTTTTTTGTTTCATGCCTGTTGATAAATGTTCTGCGCGTTTATCAATGAAGCTGTGCATATCCAGCATATCGAACAAATCAGCACAGCGTGCTTTGACATCTTTTTTACTCATGCCATGCAGTCGCGCAAAGTACTCGATGTTTTCTTTGGCCGTTAACCGACCATATAAACCGGTTGAACCCGATAAAAAGCCAATTTTTTTACGAGCTTGTAATGGGTTTTTAATGACATCAACCCCATTAATCATGATAGAGCCCGCATCAGGTTGTAATGCAGTTGAGAGCATACGCAGCGTAGTGGTTTTACCTGCACCATTAGGCCCAAGTAACCCCAGTACTTCCCCTGCACCACAGGTAAAACTGACATCTCGTACAGAGTGAAAATATTGATCATCTTCGCGAGGGTCTTTAAATTCTTGCTTATTGATTTTATGATCTTTGGTGAGCTTGAATTTCTTTTTAAGCTCGAGCACTTCTATCATTCGGCTTTCCTTCGTTTTGGACGAAAATACTGAATATTTTCGTAAAATTGCGGATCGTTGTTATCATCATACCAATTAGGGATCCCCAAAAAAGGCATTGGTGATAATTTCTCGTTATTCTTAAGTAGTTGATTATCTCGGATTTGGTTACAAAGCGCATCATCTAATTGCTGATAGCGGTTTTTAAGTGATAAACGGTTAAATTCACTGTTAAGCGGTATAAACAGTACTTTGCCAGTTAAGCCTAAATAAGGTTTTGTGGCCATTTCGTAATTTGCATGGCCAAACATAAAACTATGTACGCTGTGCTGCCATAAAGAGCGCTGCTCAACAAACGCCTGCTGCCATAAATGATTTCGTAGCGTCTCTTTAATACTTGATGCAGCAACATCGGCGCTATCGTAGGTCACTACTATCCCACACTCATCAAATAAAGTGATGGCATTACGAGCTTTAGAGCGTTTTGTTAACCCATGTTCAGATATTTCGTGAATGTGTAATTGGTTGAGCAAACGTTTTGTCTTTGGGAACAACAACCAGATAAACGCCCCAAATAAATCATGCCAATTTTCAAGACGAGTCGGTATTTGGCCGGTTTCAAAAATAATTTGCTCATAGTAGCGTTTATCATCTGCCAGTTCTGGATCAGCCACAAATCGGATGGGGATCCCTTCAACGACATGCTGAGTAGATAATTGAGAATTTAACCACTCTATTGAGGGCCAAGCTGTGTGGTTGGAAAGATGAAACATTGTTTCAAGGTCATTGAATAACGGATGGTGCAAAAAATCATGATGCCAATGGTTGTCTGCTACAAATCGTTTCGTACTGCCATCAGTGTGATGTCGTTGGGTCATGAATAAAACCTAAGCTATAAGTAAGTGTTGTTAAACCGTAAACGACGCTACTTTACCGCAAATACTGGAGTGTTTTAAGTGAACTTCATATACTAAGCGCAAATTAATGAGCAAAGAGATAACAATGAAAACCAAATTTACCCTCTCATTACTCAGTGCTGCTGTCTTAGTGGGTTGTATGACCACTCACAATACGCCTGAGCAACAACAAATCGCCTATAACAGTATCAATGCAGAGCAACTTGCATCACATATCAAAGTATTGGCCTCTGATGAGTTTGGTGGACGCGCACCGTCGAGCGAAGGTGAAAAACTCACCCTAGAGTATCTCTCCAAGCAGTTTCAAGCTCTGGGTTACCAACCAGGGAATGGCGATAGCTTTTTGCAAGAAGTGCCATTGGTGTCACTTGAAGCCGATCCCAATATGGTGCTTTCTATTGGTGGCAAAGATTACCAATATAAAAAAGACATGGTCATGGGCTCAAGCCGTATCAGTGAGCAGCAAAGTATTGCCAATTCTGAACTTGTGTTTGTTGGTTATGGTGTAAATGCACCTGAATATAATTGGAATGATTATGAAGGCATTGATGTAACGGGTAAAACAGTGGTTATGCTGGTCAATGATCCTGGGTTTGCAACCAAAGATCCTGCGCTGTTTACAGGTGATGCAATGACGTATTACGGCCGCTGGACTTATAAATTTGAAGAAGCGAGCCGCCAAGGCGCGGCTGGCGCAATCATTATCCATGAGACAGCCCCAGCTTCTTACCCTTGGTCTGTCGTTGAAAACTCTTGGAGTGGAGAGCAGTTCGGTTTTCAAAAAGAAAACAATAATATGGATCGTGTCACTGTGGAAGGCTGGGTCACCACTGATGTAGCAAGTGAGCTTTTTCAACGCGCTGGTTTAGACTTTGAAACGGCTAAAGCACAAGCAGCCAAAGGTGCCTATCATGTTGACATGGGCGATTTAACCGCGTCTGTCAGTGTCAAAAACACCATCAAAAAATCAATTTCATACAACTTCATTGCCACACTACCCGGCAGCGAAAAGCCTGATGAACATGTTATTTATTCTGCACATTGGGATCATTTAGGCACAGATAAAAATCGTACTGGTGACCAAATTTATAACGGCGCACATGATAATGCCACTGGCACAGGTGGAATGATTGAAGTGGCCGAAGCTTTTGCACTGTTACCTACAGCCCCTAAACGTTCAGTTACCTTTTTAGCTGTCACAGCTGAAGAACAAGGGTTGCTTGGCTCTAAATTTTATGCGGCAGATCCTGTTATTGCTGCCGACAAAACTGTCGCCAACATCAATATGGATAGCTTAAATATATTAGGTAAAGTCAAAGATATCAGTGTTGTCGGTATTGGCAAATCAGAATTAGATGATTTACTCACTCAAGCAGCTAAAGAGCAAAATAGAACGGTATCGGGCGATCCTAAACCATCGTCTGGTGGGTATTACCGCTCTGATCACTTTGCGTTTGCAAATATGGGTGTGCCAGCTATGTATGCTGGTGGTGGTACCATCGCCTTTGATGAGCAAACGGAGTCTTATCGTAAAAAAATGAGTTTAGTTGTGCGTGGCTGTTATCACCAACCTTGCGATCGTTATCGCGATGAATGGGATTTAAGCGGAGCAGTTCAAGACTTGCAGTTATTTTACAAAGTCGGCTTAACTATTACAGAACAAGAAAACTGGCCAAAATGGTACGATAATTCTGAGTTTCAACGAAAATAAACGATAATGAGATTGATTATCATTTAATATAAAGCTAATGTGTACCTATTGATACATAGGTGCACATTTATGAATTTACTTTTCGCACAGCAACGCGTTTTTTTTAAACAATTTGCGTTTAAGCAAAAACGGTTACTCCTACCATTTTTTATTCTTGTTTGCTTGCTTCATCCGGCTACCGCTCAGACCACCTTGTTGGCGATCACTGATGCGTATTTACAAGTCACATTGTTTGTCGCTGCAACTCTCTACCTTTATTATTTTTTGTCTGAGCGTTACTCTTTTTTAGATTTTAATTTTGTCCGCAGTAAACACCCTCACTTAGAAGTGCCATTGGCCACATTAATGGGCGCTTTACCTGGCTGTGGCGGTGCTATTTTAGTGGTCACACAATATACCAAGCGCCAAGCGAGCTTTGGTGCTGTTGTTGCTGTTTTAACTGCAACTATGGGTGATGCCGCATTTTTGTTGATGGCCACCGAGCCATTGACGGCTTTACTCGTGATTAGTTTATGCGGATTTTCAGGGATTATCGCTGGTTTTGTGGTCAATACATTTCATGACTATCATTATTTAGCACCTCAACAGCCTTGTCAGGAACAAGACACTCAGCCAAAAAATGACACTGTGCTCTCTAAAGGATCGCGATTATTTTGGCAGTGGACACTCGCTCCTGGTGTGTGTATTGCACTATTAATCGCGTTTCAATTTGATTTTTCATTAATCTCTGTTCATGCCACACAATGGCTGCAAGGGTTATCTGTGGTTGCTATTTTGATGATTTTATTCAGCTGGGCATTATCACAACAAGGAAATTCCTATCAAGACGTTGCGGCCGAGCCTAAACCAGAAACTCCATTTAATGTCTGGCACAAAATAATTAATGATACTCATTTTGTCACTGCTTGGGTGGTGGTCGCATTTGTCAGTTATGAATTATCGGTCTCTATTTTCGATCTTGATTTTCAGAGTTTATTAGGTGGATATGTTGCCCTTGCACCATTAATGGCAATGGCCATAGGCTTGCTTCCCGGCTGCGGGCCACAAATTTTAGTCACTAGTTTATATTTACAAGGAGCCTTGCCCCTCGGTGCACTGGTTGCCAATGCTGTAGCAAACGATGGTGACGCGCTATTTCCTGCCATAGCCTTAGCACCAAAAGCAGCTTTGATTGCAACTGTTTACTCAGCATTACCTGCGTTACTCGTGGGTTATTCTGTCTTTTTACTGTTTTAATGCTATTAGGACGTGTTGTACTTTTATCGTGCCAGCTCGGCGATAAACGTGCTGGCTAAAATACTTCTAGGGGATCCGCTGTAAAACAATGGCGAAAGATCAACAGCTCCTTAAGTAGAATGTCTCAGAGTTTCATTACCAAAATTCAGTGTTGTGCTGGCAATAATAACAGTCTGCGCCATAGTTGTTATCGGTATTGCCGCCGTTTTGGAGCAATACGTCAATAAACCATTAAAAGGAAGTAAACATGGAAAACTTAGAATTTAGTAGTATCAATGACATTACGCTAAAACTGCTTAATCAGGAGGCATCATCTGATCAGCTGGATGAATACTACAACATGTGTAAAAACATGCTTCAGCATGCTCGGCTTGAAACTGATAACGCTGTAGAAAGCATTTCAAGATGGAACAAAACACGGTTAACGCATCTTGATAACGAATTCTAAGAGAGTAAAAAAACAATGGCGCAATGATGCGCCATTTATTTTATGTGAGATAAGTTAAACGACTTTTACCGTTTATGACATCGCCATGAGCATTTTAGAAGGCTGTTCTAAATAGGCTTTCCAGAGGTTATTAAAGCGTGCAATAGTGCCGCCATCAATAACACGATGATCTCCTGACCAACTCACTTGCATAATCGCACGCGATACAACATTCCCTTGCGCATCAAAACGCGGTAAATGCTGCACTTTACCCAACGCCACAATCGCAACTTCTGGTTTGTTGATAATTGGTGTTGCAGTTGTGCCGCCAATCGCACCAATGTTCGAAATCGAGATAGTGCCGCCTTTTAAATCATCGGGTGCAACGCGCCCTTCTCTGGCTGCATTGGTTAAACGTGTGATTTCTTTTGCAACATCGACAATGCTTTTCGTTTGGCATTGCTTAATATTAGGAACTAATAGACCAATTTTAGAATCGACCGCCATCCCAATATTGTGATCGCTAAAATAAGTAAGCTCAGTGCACTCATCATTGACCTGACTATTGAGGACCGGAAATTCCGTAATGGCTAATGACAGCGCTTTGACAAAAAATGGCATCATAGTCAATTTTATGTCTTGGGCTTGATATTCAACTTTCAAACTCTGACGTAAAGCAATGATGTCAGTTAAATCTATTTCATCACTAAAGGTAAAATGAGGGATGGTCGACACAGATGCGACCATCTGTTTCGCCATCGCAGCTTTAATACCACGAATAGGCTCTACGCGAGTATGAGCAGTAGTTACAGTCGCAGTGTTTTGTACTTGCGCAACCGAAGTCGTCGTCACATCACCACTTGAGTGAGCCCCTTGCAAGTAACGCTCGACATCTTCTTTATAAATCCGCCCGTTTTTACCAGTACCTGGCACTTCACTGAGATTCACATCCAATTCTCGTGCACGTCTTCGCACGGCAGGTGAAGCAACCGCTTTACCTGAAGCTACGGGCGCTTTAACAGCTGAGCTTGCCATCGTACTCGGGTTTCCTGCAACAACCACAGGTGTGATATCGACTTTTAACTCAGTAACCGGCCCATTGCCTGCAATGCGCATTTGAAACAGTGGGCTATGGACTTTTGCAATATCCCCTTTTTGATAATAAAGGCGCTCGACAATACCATGATGTTTAGCAGGGATCTGCACTAAGGCTTTGTCTGTCATTACATCACATACGGCTTGATCTTCTGCGATGGTTTGCCCTTCTTCAACTAACCACTCTACGATTTCACATTCAACAATCCCTTCACCAATATCTGGCAAAATAAAATCTTCTAATTGAGTCTCTGTTGAGTTTGTTTCATCTTGTTGGCCTACTTGCTCTGTCGGCTGTGAAGCCGTAACACCTTCTATCGTCATAGCAAAGAGCGGAGCATGCACTTTTGCGATATCACCCTTTTGATAATACAACTTAGAAATCACACCCGTATGTACAGCTGGTATTTGCACTAACGCTTTATCAGTCATCACGTCACAAATGGGTTGATCTTCTTTAACTGCATCACCTTCTGCTACTAGCCATTCGACGACTTCACATTCAACAATGCCTTCACCAATGTCTGGTAAAATAAAATCTTGAGTCATGATAAATCCTTAAAACGTGACAGATTGCTTAATAGCAGCAAACACTTTGAGTGCATCAGGTACATATTCTTTCTCTAACGCCAGAGGATACGGAGTATCCATGCCACAGACTCTTAAAATAGGTGATTCTAAATGCAAAAAGCAGTGCTGCTGAATAGTTGCGGCTATTTCAGCGCCAAAACCATTGGTGATTGGAGCTTCATGGCTAATCACTAAACGACCCGTTTTATTAACAGAGCTGACTAATGTATCTCGATCCCAAGGTAAAATACTGCGCAAATCAATGATTTCACAGCTGATCCCTTCTTTTTCGGCAAGCCCTGCCGCTTGTTCGATAATTTCCATTTGTGCACCCCACGCTAACAGAGTGACATCTTTACCTTCTTTGACTATCTCTGCAGTGCCGATTTCTATGCGGTAATCACCCTCTGGCACCTCACCGATAGAGGCACGATACAAGCGTTTTGGTTCAAAGAATAACACTGGATTATCGTCTTCAATACACGCACGTAACAAACCTTTTGCTTGATGCGGATTGCGTGGTACAACAATTTTAATCCCGGGTGTATGAGCAAAATATGCTTCTGGAGATTGAGAATGGTATAAACCGCCTGCAATCCCGCCGCCATAAGGGGTACGAATTGTCAGTTTACCCACATTAAACTCGTTACCACTGCGATAACGGAATTTTGCTGTTTCATTCACGATTTGGTCAAAAGCAGGGAAAATGTAATCTGCAAACTGAATTTCAGCAATCGTTGGAGCCCCAAATGCAGCTAAGCCGTTAGCAAAACCTAAAATACCTTGTTCTGTTAAAGGCGTATTAAAAACTCGGTGCCTGCCATAACGCTCTTGCAGGCCAGAGGTCGCGCGAAATACCCCTCCAAAATGACCCACATCTTCACCAAAAATACAGGCATTGGGATGCTCGGACATAGAAATGTCTAATGCAGAATTAATCGCTTGTAGCATATTCATCTGTGCCATTATTTGATTCTCCCTGCAGTGGTTGGATAAGCATCTGGATGGGCTAAAATATGTGCTTTTAAGTGTTCGTACTGCTCTGATAATTCAGGAATAGGTGTATCATAAACATCCGAAATAAGAGACTCTAAGGCAGGTTTTTCGACTTTTTCGGCTACTTTTACCGCTTCTAAAATTTGTTCTCTGATGGTTTCTTTTTCAGCGTCATCTTGTGCTTCATCAAGCCAATTTTGCGCTACAAGCCATTTTTTGAAACGCGCAATAGGACAATTAAGTTGATGATCCGCTTCTTCTTCTTTTGAACGATAGCCAGAAGGATCATCTGAGGTAGAATGTGCCCCTAAACGATACGCAATCGATTCAATTAATACTGGCTCGCCGGTTTTAACACATATATCGCGTGCAGCTTGAGTCGCAGCAAAGACCGCAAGTGCATCAGCCCCATCCACACGAATTGTTTTGATGCCATAACCCACCCCTCGGCTTGCAATTCCGTCACCAGCAAATTGTTCATCTGCAGGTGTTGAAATGGCATAACCATTATTACGGGCAAAGAAGATAACCGGCGCTTTTAACACCGCGGCCATATTCAAACCTGCATGGAAATCACCTTCAGACGCAGCACCTTCACCAAAATAACAGATGGTAACATTATCAATTTCGGAAGCTAATTCACCAGTTTTTTCATCAATATGCTTCAACTTTTGACCATACGCATGACCACTGGCTTGAGGAATTTGAGTGCCAAGAGGTGACGAAATAGTCATATAGTTCAATTCATTTGAACCATAGTGGATAGGCATTTGACGACCTTTGCCTAAATCTAGCTCATTAGAAAACATTTGATTCATGAACTGATCTAAGCGAAATCCACGATAATGTAACGCCGCTTGTTCGCGATATTGCGCCATAATCATATCGTCATCATCAAGGGCGGCGGCACTGGCCGTCACAGCCGCTTCTTCACCTAAGCATTGCATATAAAAACTAATGCGGCCTTGGCGCTGAGCAGCTTGCATACGCTCATCTAACATGCGAATAAAACGCATTGTGCGGTATAAGCGTAAAGCGGTATCTTGTGAGATGTTTGGTACGGTCGCACCAGGATAAACGTCACCTGTTTCACTTAAGATTTTAAGTGTTGGAATATTCAACGCATGACCATCGATAAACGACAATTCATGATGAATGTTCAAGGACACGTTATTGGGGTTCGTCATAACTTTCCTACCCTTGTTGTCTGGCTATTACTAATTTGTTGTTACTTTTATACCCTTATCATGACTGAATTATTTACTCATCAAAGTAAGTGAGCATGATTAATTTAGTTAATTATAAGTTTATAAAGTTTTTATTCTGTTAATTAGCGTGCTGAAGTTAATTTAAGGCTGCAGTGACTTTACGTTAACGTAAACGGATATTCAACTAATTTTAGATGAACATCCGCAGACTGTGGAAAGATTTTTATACGAGGTGATGGGTGTCTTTTAATGGGATAACTGTCAAGACAGCACGTTGGCCAAGAGCAACATCGGCATTAGGGAAAATAACGGCTTCCCCTTCTGTTTCGGCAAAATATTCAATTGGCCCATCTTTGGCCAATAAAGCACCTTTAGTAAAACCGGTGAAATTCTCGACATCATCGCCAAAACTGAAGCTAAAATCTTCATTTGTCCGATTGATTGCACGATTTACTTCAAACAGTTCAAAGTCGTTAAGCTCAAACTCAGGATAAGAAACCTCGGTTTCGGTGATGAGGTTAATTAGTGTTTCTTTCGTTTTGGCAAATCGAGTCATGTCATTGTGACCAAAAGGTTTAACTTGGCCTAATTCAATCGTAAAGGCATCTGCCCCAAATTGATTCGATGAAAAATAGCTAAAAGTAGTCGCTGCAGTTTTCATCATCAATACTGTATTCACACCACAAGCTAACAGAAAACTGAGCTGCTCTTTTTTCCAAGGAGCGTCACCAATAAAAGGATAAACGGCAAACTTCTCGTTTTTAGAGCCTCTTATTGCTGTGTGTAAATCATAATGAGCACGCGTTCGCTCACCTGTCACGCCATTAAAGAAATCACTGACATATTGTTCTAATTTAGCCGCACGGATCCGTTCATTGTTCGCCGGTGCACCACTATGAGCACCACTGAATAATCGATTTAGGTTTTCTTCAACAAAGCGTTTTTCGATATTAATTGAAGCCGGGTTGCCATAAATAAACAATACTCGTTGTGTAAGAGTTAATTCTTCTTTGATGATTTTTTGGATCAGTTCATCGCAAATTTCAATCGGCGCTGTTTCGTTACCATGAATAGCACTGGATAATACGATGTCTTTTTGACCTGAGTTTAGCGGCTCAAAAGAAATCACACCGGTATCGATAACCTTTACAGCGGTGCCATTTTTTAATTGAAACGCAACTGGATCTAAGTGCCATTCATTTTCACGGCTGATTGATAAAAAATCACCGCTGTTTTTTAACTGTGTTAAATACATAATATACCTTTTGAACGAATTTTAGATAACAAAAAGGCGGCCTAGACCGCCTTGTTGACTTAAAGCCCTACTTAACTGATCACTGAATCAACAAGTGCTTTGGCTTCTTCTTCTAATAAAGCTAAATGTGCTTCACCTTTGAATGACTCAAGGTAAATTTTATAGATGTCTTCGGTGCCTGAAGGACGTGCTGCAAACCAACCATTTTCAGTGACAACCTTAAGACCACCAATCGCGGCATTATTACCTGGCGCGTGTGTTAACTTAGCTATAATTTCATCACCCGCTAAAGTAGTTGCCTTAAGATCACTCGCCTGTAATTTAGATAATTTCTCTTTTTGTGAGCGATTCGCAGGAGCATCTAAGCGACGATAAATAGGCGCACCAAACTCGCTCTCAAGCTCTTTATATAATTGGCTTGGTGTTTTGCCCGTTACAGCTAAAATTTCCGCTGCAAGTAAGCCCATAATAAAGCCATCTTTATCTGTATTCCAGACGGTTCCATCCATTCGTAAGAACGACGCACCCGCACTTTCTTCGCCTCCAAACAACAAGTCTGCTTGGTTTAGGCCATCAACAAACCATTTGAAACCAACTGGGACTTCTTGTACTTGACGATCATTGCGCAGCACGACTTTGTCTATCATCGCACTAGAGACAAGCGTTTTACCCACTTTTGCACCAGTAGGCCATTGAGGACGGTGCTTAATTAAGTAATCAATTGCAACCGCTAAAAAGTGGTTTGGATTCATTAAACCGTCTTGAGTGACAATGCCATGGCGGTCATAATCAGGGTCATTTCCAATACCAATATCAAAATCATCTTTAATGGCAATTAAGCTGGTCATCGCATACGGCGACGAACAATCCATACGGATTTTGCCATCTTTATCTAATGTCATAAATCCAAAAGCGGGATCAACGATTTCATTTACCACAGTTAGATTAAGATTGTATTGCTTGGCAATCACAGGCCAAAAATTGATACCAGAGCCACCTAACGGATCAACACCGATAGTGATCCCAGCCTTTGAAATGGCCTCTAAATCAATAACGTTTGATAAGTCATTCACATAAGGTGTAATTAAATCTTCGTAACGGACAAATCCCGAACGTGCTGCTTTAACAAACGGAAATAATTCAACTTCGACTAAATCTTCGAGTAACAGTTGATTGGCGCGATCTTCGACCCACTTGGTTATAGTCGTATCGGCTGGACCACCATTGGGTGGATTATATTTAAACCCGCCATCTTGAGGTGGATTGTGTGAGGGTGTCACCACAATACCATCGGCTAATTCATTTGGATGCGTTTTATTGTGACAAACAACGGCGTGGCTGATCACCGGAGTCGGCGTGTAGTCATCATTTTCTTGGACAATAACTTGCACTTCGTTAGCAACCAAGACTTCAATCGCTGAATTAAATGCCGCTTCTGATAATGCGTGGGTATCTTTACCTAAATACAAAGGACCAAAAATGCCATTTTGTCGACGGTAGTCACAAATCGCTTGAGTAATCGCTAAAATATGCGATTCATTAAACTGAGTATTAAAGGAACATCCACGATGGCCAGATGTACCGAAAGCAACTTTATGGTCTGGAAACTCTTCGACATCGGGTTCATTTAGATAATAAGCAGAAATCAGCTTAGGAATATTAACTAAATCGTCTTGTTGCGCTCGTTGTCCTGCTCGTGGGTGAATTGCCATTTTCTTTCCTTATAAATAATCGCGGATTTTTTCAGCTTGTTCATTACTGTACCCCAATGATATTGCAACTTCGTGTAACATCATTTTTTTACGGGTCGTATTTGAATTTGTCATTACCCAAAATGGACTGTCTGGGATTTTTTTGGGATTCATGCTGTTTCCCCCTTCCAACAACTCTTCTTTCGTTGTCGCGAAGTAGATTCTGTCTCGACCTTTAATGTCTAGAACAGCGTTAAAATCAGCTTTGTGTGTGCGATGAAAAGCAGCTAGAAGGAACAAAAATCGGCCAACGGCTCCTTTTTGCATAGCGAGCTCTTCTTTATTGAGAATGTTAAACACATTCCCTTTATATGGAACTGGCGAAGCCGCTGGTTTAGGTGCTGTATCAATCTGTTGCTGTGCATCTTCATTCGGCAGTGAGTTAACTACTGGTGATTCAGACTGAGTCGCAGTCGCTGAAACCTGAGAGTGAGATAAATTTAATAAACGACGCAAAATTTGCGAAGCGCTTTCACCAATACTTTGAGTGTTGCTTGCAATGTACTGATATAGCTCGTCATCTATTTCTATTTTTTTCATGTTTTTCCTATTTGAGATGCTATTTCAATTAGCTCAATCGTCCGCGATTATATCCTGATTTTAATTATTACTCTATGGTTTGCATTTTCTATTTTGGATCGGCAGAATGAGGTCGTTTTTTTCTGCTACTGATAATATTGATGAAATTACATTACCAACAAATCGGTCAAGGCCCTGACGTTATCGTCATCCATGGTCTATTCGGGTCACTTGAAAATTTAAATGTTATTAGTAAACATTTAAGTTCTGATTACACCGTTACATCTGTCGATCTTCGTAATCATGGTCTCTCTGAGCATTCTTCACAAATGAGTTACTCGTTAATGGCTCAAGACATCATTAACTTGATGGACGAACTGGGAATCGAACACGCTCATTTTATTGGTCATTCGATGGGTGGAAAAGTAGCCATGCACTGCGCATTAAACTTCGCTGAGCGTGTGACTAAATTGGTAATTCTCGATATTGCACCTGTCACTTATCAAGAACGTCGTCATGACAATATATTTACAGCTCTTGATGCCTCAGCTCAGCAAGTCATTAATGATAGGAAACAAGCTGACTTATTATTAGCTGACTATATTGACGAACCAGGTGTCAGGCAGTTTTTACTAAAGAGTCTGAAAAAAGACGAACTAGGTATGCAATGGAAGTTTAATCATACTGTTTTACAACAAGAATATGCTAATATACTTGCTGCACCAACAGGGGCGCCATACTCTGGCCCTACTTTAGTCTTAAAAGGAAGTCTTTCACCTTACATTGACTCAAGCCAACGTCCTGCTTTTTTGGCGCTTTTTCCTAATTGCCAAGCGAAAGTGATTCAAGGTGCTGGCCATTGGCTACATGCAGAAAAACCCAGTGCAGTGAATATTGCAATTACTGGCTTTTTATTAAGTTAGTGCACTAAATAAATCATAATTATTATGCTATAGTGCCCGCCGTTTATTTGATAGGTCGAATATTGTGCTCAGTACACTCATCAATGAATTTGAAACCTTAGGGTTATACTTTGGATTGGCTGGAATTTTCTTTTTTATCGGAATGGCTATCCAAGATGTACTAAAAAAAGGCGATGTGCCAAAGTTTGGCCGATATATCGTGTGGTTAGTTTTATTTTTAGGGTGCTCAGGCTTTATAGCCAAAGGGTTAATCCAAGTATTTTGGCAAGGCGCTGGAGTTGGTTAACAATGGCCAAGTCTGAAACAGATAGAATTACGATTGATTTATTTGAAGATGATAAGCGACCAGGGCGACCAAAAACTAATCCCCTGCCTCGTGAATTACAGCTGAAGGTAAATAAACGCAATCAACTAAAACGCGACAAAGCACGAGGATTAAAACGGGTGGAATTTAAAATCTCATCCGAACTTTATCAAGCCTTAAACGATATGGCTGAAGCTCAGAATATGAGCCGTAGTGCTTTGATTGAAACAATTTTGCAAGAAAAATTAGCTTTAGATAGATAAAAGGTTATTAAATATGGCATCTGTAGGCATATTTTTTGGAAGTGATACTGGTAACACTGAACACGTTGCTAAACTGATCCAAAAAGAATTGGGCAAAAAATTAGTCGATGTAAAAGATATTGCTAAAAGTAGCAAAGAAGAAATTGCTGACTTTGATTTAATTTTATTCGGCATACCAACTTGGTATTATGGCGAAGCGCAATGTGATTGGGATGATTTTTTCCCTGAGCTTGAAGAAATCGATTTCGAAGGCAAATTAGTCGCTATTTTTGGCTGTGGTGACCAAGAAGATTACGCTGAGTACTTCTTAGATGCCATGGGGATGGTTAACGACATCGTTGAGCCTCGTGGCGCTGTTGTTGTTGGTCACTGGCCAACTGAAGGCTACCAATTTGAAGCCTCAAAAGCATTGATAAACGATACACATTTTGTTGGCTTAGGCATTGATGAAGATCGTCAGCCAGAACTCACTGAACAACGTATCAAAGCATGGTGCGCACAAATATTTGATGAAATGTGCCTTGCAGAGCTAGCAGATTAACAGTAAATTGAAGTCGATATTATCGGCTTCAATTTTATGAGCTTCCACAATAATCAATAGGATTATCTGACAGTCGTGCTAAACTTTTAGATATCTGATTAAATTGATTTAACAAAGAATCGAGAACGGAATTAATGACAGATCATAACTTAGAGTTAAAAAAAGCCGGTCTAAAGGTCACCCTACCGCGTATCAAAATTTTAGAAATTTTACAGTCTCCTGATAACCAACACATCAGTGCTGAAGATGTCTATAAAATTTTGTTAGACAAAGGTGAAGAGATTGGCCTGGCGACCGTTTACCGTGTACTCAATCAATTTGACGACGCAGGTATCGTTTCTCGCCATCACTTCGAAGGTGGTAAATCTGTTTTTGAATTATCCGGCATCACTCATCACGACCATTTGGTTTGTTTAAAATGTGGCAAAGTCGTTGAATTTGAAGATGAACTGATTGAAACTCGTCAAGTTGAAATCGCGTCTACTAACGGTATAAAACTGACTAATCACTCGCTATATCTATATGGTGAATGTGAAGACGCCCAAGCCTGCAAAGAGTTTTCAGAAAACAACAATTAAAAAAAGCGCCGTTAGGCGCTTTTTTTTGGTTATCTTATTTATTTTCCCACGTATCACGTAGTCCAACAGTCTGATTAAATATCAACGAATCTGATTTGTTATCACGACAAAAATAGCCAGTTCGTTCAAATTGGAACGACTGTTCTTTTTGCGCAGTGGCCAGTGAAGGCTCCAATGCAGCCTCTTGAACAAGCACCAGTGATTCTGGATTTATTACTGTCGCATAGTCATCAGCTGCTGCTGGGTTTGGCACATTAAATAAGCGATCGTATAAACGAACCTGTGCTTTTACAGCATGCTCTGCACTGACCCAATGGATCACACCTTTAACTTTACGACCATCAGCTGGGTTTTTGCCAAGGGTTTGTGGATCGTACGTACAATAAATAGTAGTGATCTGACCATTGTCATCTTCTTCTACACGCTCAGCTTTAATCACATATGCGTTACGTAAGCGTACTTCTTTACCTAACACTAAGCGTTTAAAATGTTTATTCGCTTCGACTTTAAAATCTTCAGCTTCAATTAACAGAGTGCGTGAAAAAGGCAATTCACGAGTACCCATCTCTTCTTTATTTGGATGACACGGTGCAGATAACAACTCAACTTGATCACTTGGGTAGTTTTCAATCACGACTTTAACTGGGTTAAGTACGGCCATCGCTCGACCTGCGGATTCGTTCAAATCTTCTCTGACACACGCTTCTAACATGCCCATCTCGACCATGTTTTCTTGCTTAGTGACACCGATACGTTTACTAAATTCACGTAAAGAAGAAGCCGGATAACCACGACGACGAAGTCCTGCAATCGTTGGCATTCGAGGATCATCCCAGCCATCGACATGTTTATCTTCGACAAGCGATTGAAGTTTTCGTTTAGACATTAAAGTATATTCAAGGTTTAAACGTGAAAACTCAATTTGTTGTGGATGACATTCAATGGAAATATTATCGAGTACCCAGTCGTACAGTCGACGGTTATCTTGGAATTCCAGCGTACACAATGAATGAGTGATCCCTTCAAGGGCATCAGAAATACAGTGTGTAAAATCGTACATTGGGTAGATACACCACTTATCAGCTGTCTGATGGTGATGAGCAAATCGGATACGATAAATAATTGGATCGCGAAGCACCATAAACGAGCTCGCCATATCAATTTTGGCGCGTAATACACACTCTCCTTCTTTAAAACCGCCGTCTTTCATTTTTTCAAAAAGAGCGAGGTTTTCTTCTACAGATGTATCACGATATGGGCTATTTTTTCCTGCTTCAGTCAAAGTACCACGGTATTCACGTGCTTGGTCTGGTGATAAAAAGCACACATAGGCTAAGCCTTTTTCAATTAATTCGACGGCATATCCATAGAGCTGATCAAAATAATTAGAAGAATATTGAATCTCGCCATCCCACTTAAAACCTAACCATTTGACATCTTCTTGAATTGAGTTAACGAAATCGATGTCTTCTTTTTCTGGGTTTGTGTCATCAAAACGTAAGTTACATTGACCTTGGTAATCTTGTGCAATACCAAAATTTAAACAGATAGATTTAGCGTGACCAATATGCAAATAGCCATTTGGTTCAGGTGGAAAACGAGTATGAGTACTAGTGTGTTTTCCTGAAGCAAGATCTTTATCAATAATAGTACGAATAAAGTTGCTTGGGCGATTTTCAATTTCCGCCATGGAATAGATATCCTCTGTGTTTTTGACTAAATAAATACTGAGGCATTATTGCAAATATCCGTGCTCGCGAACAGCGCTAATCACATGATCACTGCGATATTTTTGTTAATTCATTCCAATAAAAAAGGCTGCACATAGGCAGCCTTTTACTAACAGAGCAGGAATTACCAGCCTGTTTTTTCTTTAAGTGCTTTACCGATATCAGCAAGTGAACGTACAGTTTGTACGCCAGCAGCTTCTAATGCAGCAAATTTCTCATCAGCAGTCCCTTTACCACCTGCGATGATAGCGCCCGCGTGACCCATACGCTTACCTTCTGGTGCAGTTACACCAGCAATGTAAGAAACAACAGGTTTTGTCACGTTTGCTTTGATGTATTCAGCAGCTTCTTCTTCTGCTGTTCCACCAATTTCACCAATCATTACGATTGCTTCAGTTTGTGGATCTTTTTCGAACATTTCTAAAACGTCGATAAAGTTAGTACCTGGGATTGGATCCCCACCAATACCTACACACGTAGACTGACCAAAACCAGCATCAGTTGTTTGCTTAACAGCTTCATACGTTAAAGTACCAGAGCGAGAAACAATACCTACTTTACCAGGCTTGTGAATGTGACCAGGCATGATACCAATCTTAGTCTCACCAGGAGTGATAACACCTGGGCAGTTTGGACCGATCATGCGAGTTCCTGTTTGATCTAGTTTAACTTTAACGTCAACCATATCAAGTGTAGGAATACCTTCAGTGATACAAACAATTAGCTCGATGCCAGCATCGATTGCTTCTAAGATAGCATCTTTACAGAAAGGTGCTGGTACGTAGATAACTGATGCAGTTGCGCCAGTTGCTTCTACAGCATCACGTACAGTATTGAATACTGGAAGACCTAGGTGCGTTTGACCGCCTTTACCTGGGCTTACACCACCAACCATTTGTGTGCCGTACTCAAGCGCTTGCTCAGAGTGGAAAGTACCTTGACCACCAGTGAAGCCTTGACAGATAACTTTTGTATCTTTATTAATTAATACAGACATTATTTGCCCTCCGCAGCAGCAACAACTTTTTCAGCTGCGTCTGTTAATGATTCAGCAGCGATGATGTTAAGGTCTGACTTAGCAAGAACTTCGCGACCTAATTCAGCATTAGTACCTTCTAAACGTACAACTACAGGCACGTTTACGCCTACTTCTTTTACTGCGCCAATGATACCTTCAGCAATCATGTCACAACGTACAATACCACCAAAGATGTTAACTAAAACAGCTTTAACATTATCGTCAGAAAGAATGATTTTGAATGCTTCAGAAACACGCTCTTTCGTCGCGCCGCCGCCAACATCTAAGAAATTAGCTGGCTTGCCACCGTGTAGGTTTACGATGTCCATAGTACCCATTGCTAGGCCTGCACCGTTAACCATACAACCTACGTTACCATCTAGGGCGACATAGTTAAGCTCGAAGCTTGCTGCGTGAGCTTCACGTGCATCTTCTTGAGATGGATCGTGGAATTCACGGATTTTTGGTTGACGGTAAAGTGCATTTCCGTCGATGCCGATTTTACCGTCAAGACAGTGAAGATTACCTTCATCAGTGATAACTAACGGATTGATTTCTAAAAGAGCGAAATCGAAATCGTTGAACATTTGACCAAGACCCATAAAGATCTTAACAAATTGCTTCATTTGCGTTGGGTTTAAACCAAGTTTAAAACCTAATTCACGAGCTTGATAAGCTTGAGGACCTACTAATGGATCGATTTCAGCTTTATGAATAAGCTCAGGAGTTTCTTCAGCAACAGTTTCAATTTCAACGCCGCCTTCAGTAGACGCCATGAAAACAACTTTACGTGAAGCACGGTCAACAACTGCGCCTAGGTATAATTCATTTGCGATATCAGTACAGCTTTCAACTAAAATCTTAGCAACTGGCTGACCGTTTTCGTCTGTTTGATACGTAACTAGGTTTTTACCTAACCAGCTTTCAGCGAATGCTCTGATTTCTTCTTTCGATTTAACCAGCTTAACGCCACCTGCTTTACCACGGCCGCCTGCGTGTACTTGACACTTAACAACCCACATATCACCGCCAATTTTAGCAGCAGCTTCTACAGCTTCTTGAGGGGTATCGCATGCGAAACCTTCTGAAACTGGTAAACCATATTCGGCAAACAGTTGTTTTGCCTGATACTCATGCAAATTCATGATGTTTTATCCAATGTTTTTTACTAAAAGGGCTAATTATTACTCAGAATAATCAACCATCCCAAATTGCGCAGGTAGTATAGATCTGCAAGTGTTACAATGAAACACCCTTACCCACAAACAGTCATAAAAAAAGCCGTGAACAGGTGTCACAGCTTATTTTATAATCAGGTTTTATTACACATCTAATAAAAGACGTGTAGGATCTTCTAATAACTCTTTAATTGTTACTAAGAAACCCACTGATTCTTTACCATCGATTTGACGGTGATCATATGATAACGCTAAGTACATCATAGGTAAGATCTCAACTTTTCCATTGACAGCCATTGGGCGATCTTGGATTTTGTGCATACCTAAAATTGATGATTGCGGTAAATTAATGATTGGTGTTGATAATAGTGAACCAAATACACCACCATTCGTAATCGTAAAGTTACCACCTGTCATGTCGTCCATTGATAATTTACCATCACGGCCTTTAAGTGCTAACTCACGGATACCTTTTTCAATTTCTGCTACTGATAGTTTGTCACAATCACGTAATACTGGCGTAACCAAACCACGTGGTGTAGACACCGCAATACTGATATCGAAATAATTGTGGTAAACGATATCATCGCCATCAATTGATGCATTTACTTCAGGGAAACGTTTTAGAGCTTCAGTGACGGCTTTCACATAAAAAGACATGAAACCTAAACGAATACCATGACGTTTTTCGAATACATCTTGATACTGTTTACGAAGATCCATAATTGGCTTCATGTTCACTTCGTTAAATGTCGTCAGCATCGCTGTAGAGTTTTTAGCTTCTAGAAGACGGTTTGCAATTGTTTTACGAAGACGAGTCATTGGTACGCGCTTTTGAGTACGCTCACCAAGTTGAGCAACTGGCGCTGGCGCAGCAGCTGAAGGAGCAGGTGCTTTTAAGAAGGTATCAACATCTTCTTTAGTTACACGACCACCTTTACCTGTCCCTTTAATCTTAGAAGCATCAAGGCCTTTTTCAGCAATTAAACGGCGTACAGATGGTGTAAGTACATCTGAAGCGCTATCGTCTGACGTTGCAGGTGCTTGAGCTGTAGGCGCAGCAGCTGCTGCAGGAGCCGCAGATGCTCCTTCGATTAGTTTACCAATCAATTGTTGACCTAAAACAGTATCGCCTTCTGCATGAATGTGTTCACCCATGACACCATCAGCAGGTGCAACAACTTCTAACACAACTTTATCTGTTTCGATATCAACTAAATTTTGATCTCGGCTAACGGCTTCGCCAGGTTGAACATGCCAAGTGGCGATTGTAGCGTCTGCTACTGATTCTGGAAGAACTGGAACTAAAATATCCACTGCTTTACCTTCTGATACTGGCGCCTCTGCACTTGGCGCTACTGATTGTTCTTGCGCAACAGCGGTCGAATCACCTGCACCAATAAGTGCAATAACTTGTTGACCTAATACTGTCGCACCTTCTTGTTGCGAAATTTCAGTCACGACACCATCTTCTGGCGCCACAACTTCTAAAACTACTTTATCTGTTTCAATATCAACCAAGTTCTGATCTCGGCTAACGGTATCACCAACGCTAACGTGCCAAGTGGCAATAGTTGCATCAGCGACAGACTCTGGAAGAACAGGAACTTTAATTTCTACTGTCATGACTATCCCTTATTTTTTAATTGTCAGTGCGTCAGCAATTAACGCTTGTTGCTCGGCTGTATGAACAGACATATATCCACAAGCAGGTGAAGCTGAAGCTTTACGACCCGCGTAAGCAAGTTTCGCACCTTGTGGAATCGCATCAACAAAATGATGTTGCGAACAATACCATGCGCCTTGGTTTTGTGGCTCTTCTTGACACCAAACAAAATCTTTAACATGTTGATAATTGCTCATCAACTCTTCCATTTCTTTATGAGGGAATGGATAAAGTTGTTCAACACGAACAATCGCAACATTATTTAATTCTTGTGCACGGCGTTCTTGTAAAAGCTCGTAGTAAACTTTACCACTACAAAATACAACACGTTCAACATTTTTAGCATCAATGTCATCAATTTCACCGATGATATTGTGGAATGTACCATCAGCAAGTTCTTCAAGTGTAGACACCGCTAATGGGTGACGCAGCAATGACTTAGGAGTCATAACAATTAAAGGTCTACGTAATGGACGCACTTGTTGGCGACGTAACATTGCATAAACTTGCGCAGGAGTAGAAGGCACACATACTTGCATATTGTGATCTGCGCAAAGCTGTAAGAAACGCTCTAAACGGGCTGAACTGTGCTCAGGACCTTGGCCTTCGTAACCATGTGGAAGCATCACCGTTAAACCACACAAACGACCCCATTTTTGTTCTCCCGAACTTAAAAATTGGTCGAATACAACTTGGGCACCATTCGCAAAGTCACCAAACTGAGCTTCCCAAAGAACCAGCGTTGTCGGTTCTGCCGTGGCATAACCATATTCAAACGCAAGGACGGCTTCTTCTGAAAGTACTGAATCGTATACTTCAAACACACCTTGGTTTTCACTGATGTTTTGCAAAGGCAAATAGGTAGAACCATCAACTTGATTGTGAACAACGGCATGACGGTGGAAGAATGTACCACGACCTGAATCCTGGCCAGTCATTCGAATCTCTGTGCCATTTTCAACAATCGTTGCATACGCTAACGTTTCAGCCATACCCCAATCAAGTAGTTTTTCACCTGTCGCCATTAACTTGCGATCATCGTAAATCTTTTTAACACGTGATTGAGCTTTATGATCTTTTGGATATGTCGATACTTTTACAGCTAATTCTTTTAACTTATCGATAGAAACCGCTGCATCGTATGGAGTATCCCAATCATGACCAACAAATTTTGACCAATCAGATGAGTGCTTGGTATTTGGAAGAATTTCAGATACAACACATTGACCGCCATCTAAACTTTCACGATATGCATTAGCTAAAACTTTCGACTCATCAACAGTTAACACCCCTTCATTTGCAAGTTGTTGCGCATAAAGATCCCGAGGGACAGGATGTTTCTTAATTTTTTGATACATTAATGGCTGCGTTGCATTTGGCTCATCAGCTTCATTATGTCCATGACGGCGATAACAAACTAAATCGATGACCACATCACGCTTAAATTGATTTCTAAAATCAAGTGCGATGTGAGTAACGAGTGCAACTGCTTCTGGATCATCTGAATTGACGTGAAAAATAGGTGCTTGGACCATTTTTGCAATATCTGTACAGTAATCGGTTGAACGAACGTCTTCTTGTTTAGACGTTGTAAATCCAACCTGATTGTTCACAACAATTCGTACTGTACCGCCCACACTAAATGCACGAGTTTGCGATAGATTAAACGTTTCTTGAACAACACCTTGCCCTGCAATCGCAGAGTCACCATGAATAGTGATCGGTAATGCTTTAGAACCCGTATTACGGTCTAAGCGGTCCAAACGCGCACGAACAGAACCCATTACAACTGGGTTAACAATTTCTAAGTGCGATGGATTAAATGATAGAGCCATATGAACATCACCACCTTTGGTAGCGAAGTCAGAGGAAAAACCCATATGATATTTTACATCACCTGAGCTGTCTGATTTTATTTTCCCAGCAAATTCATCAAATAGTTCTGATGGGTTTTTACCCATCACGTTCACTAAGACATTTAAACGGCCACGGTGAGCCATCCCAATAACAACTTCTTGTTGGCCGCTTTCACCTGCTCGATGGATCAGTTCCTTAAGCATAGGAACAAGAGAGTCACCACCTTCTAATGAGAAACGTTTTGCACCTGGGAATTTTGCTCCCAAATACTTTTCAAGGCCATCAGCGGCTGTTAAACCGTGTAAAATTCGTAACTTTGTTTCTTTATCAAACTGAGGCTTTGATTGGACAGATTCAAGGCGTTGCTGTAACCAACGTTTTTCTTCTGTCGAAGTAATGTGCATATATTCTGCACCAATTGAACCACAGTAAGTTTTTTTAAGTGCGCTGTAGAGCTCGCCAAGCGGCATAGTGTCAGTAGCAGATGCAAATGATCCCACATTAAATTGGCGATCAAAATCAGATTCAGATAGGTCATGGTATGATAACTCTAAATCTCGAACTCGCTCTCTTTGCCATAAACTCAGCGGATCTAAGTTTGCGTTTTGATGACCTCGAAACCTAAATGCATTAATAAGTTGTAAAACTTTAACTTGTTTCGCATCATCGGCACCACCGCCAACTACAGTTACTTCTCTGTGTTTGTTTTTAGCCAGCTCAGCAAATTGAGCTCGAATTTCAGAGTGCTTACTTTCGACATCGACTCCGTCAACTTTAGGTAACTGGTCGAATATTTGACGCCATTCTTCTGTTACAGAAGTTGCATCGTCTAAGTACGCTTCGTACAGATCTTCTACATAAGCAACGTTGCCGCCGTTTAAGTGAGAAGACTCTAGCCATGCCTTCATTACACCTTCGTGCATTTATATGCCCTTTTCTCTAGCGCAGAAATCAAAATAAAATTAAAGCGCAATAGTTAAATAAATCAACATTTAACTATTGCGTTACCCAAACTATTTAATTAAACCGAACGGTTTAAAAGCATAGATTTAATGTGTCCAATCGCTTTAGTTGGATTCAAACCTTTTGGACACACATTGACGCAGTTCATGATTCCGTGACAACGGAAAACACTAAATGCATCGTCTAGATCGCCTAAGCGCTCTTCAGTAGCTGTATCACGACTATCAATTAAGAAACGATAAGCCGCTAATAAGCCTGCAGGACCGATGAATTTATCTGGATTCCACCAGAATGATGGACATGATGTAGAACAACATGCACATAAAATACATTCATAAAGGCCATCTAACTTATCACGATCTTCTAATGATTGATAACGTTCACCCGCCGCTGGTGTTTCATTAATAAGATATGGTTTTACTTTTTCATATTGAGTGAAAAATTGAGTCATATCGATAATTAAATCACGGATAACAGGTAAGCCTGGTAATGGGCGAATTACAATGCCTTTATTGCCACCTTTAGTCAATTCAGACAAAGGGGTAATACAAGCAAGACCATTCTTACCATTCATGTTTAATCCATCAGAACCACAGACACCTTCACGACAAGAACGACGGAATGATAAAGTTGGATCTTGCTCTTTTAATTGTAAAAGGGCATCTAACACCATCATATCTCGGCCTTCTTCAGCCTCGAGTGTGTAATCTTGCATTCTTGGTGCGTTGTCAACGTCCGGGTTGTAACGATAAACTGAAAATTTTAACGTAGCCACTTGCTGATCTCCTAGTATGTACGTGCTTTAGGTGGGAATGCTTCACGTAAAGTTGGAGCAAAATTCACATCACGCTTACTCATAGATTCTGTAACAGGATTATAAATCGAGTGACATAACCAGTTTTCATCATCACGTTCTGTGAAATCTTGACGTGCATGCGCACCACGAGACTCTGTACGGAAGTTAGCAGCAACAGCTGTTGAATAAGCTGTTTCCATTAAATTATCAAGCTCTAAACATTCAATTCGAGCTGTATTAAATTCTGCAGACTTATCATCTAAACGTGCAAATTTAAGACGTTCACGGATCTCTTTTAATTCAGCAAGACCTTGTGCCATCGCTTCACCTTCACGGAATACCGAGAAGTTTAGCTGCATACACATTTGTAGGTCTTTCTTGATCTGTACAGGGTCTTCGCCTTGACCAACCTTTGAGCTTTCCCAACGATTGAAACGAGCCAAAGACTGTTCAAGATCAGATTCAGACGCTTCACGGCCAAAATCTTTATCTGCAAGATATTTTCCAAGGTACAGACCTGCAGCGCGACCAAATACAACTAAGTCAAGAAGAGAGTTACCACCAAGGCGGTTAGCACCATGTACAGATACACATGCAATCTCACCTACAGCGAATAAACCTTCAACGACAGAGCTATTACCTGCAGCATCAATGTTCAGTGCTTGACCATTAACATTAGTTGGAATACCACCCATCTGATAATGACAAGTAGGAATAACTGGAATTGGTTCTTTTGCAGGATCAATGTGAGCAAATGTTTTTGATAAGTCACATACACCTGGTAGACGAAGATTGAGTGTTTCTTCACCGAGATGGTCTAATTTCAGTTTAATGTGTGGACCCCATGGACCATCACAACCACGACCTTCACGGATTTCAGTCATCATTGAACGTGCAACAACATCACGGCCAGCAAGGTCTTTAGCATTTGGAGCATAACGCTCCATGAAACGCTCACCATCTTTATTTAAAAGATAACCACCTTCACCACGACAACCTTCAGTTACCAGTACACCCGCTCCCGCAATACCTGTCGGGTGGAATTGCCACATTTCCATATCTTGCAAAGTAATGCCGGCACGAGTTGCCATACCAACACCGTCACCAGTATTAATGTGAGCATTGGTTGTTGATGCGTAAATACGACCTGCACCACCCGTCGCAAGTACGACAGCTTTAGATTTGAAGTAAACAACTTCACCTGTTTCGATGTCAATTGCTGTACAACCAACAACCGCACCATCTTGGTTTTTAACTAAATCTAATGCGTACCATTCAGAATATACATTTGTTTTATTTTTGACATTCTGTTGGTATAAGCAATGAAGCAATGCATGACCTGTTCTATCAGCTGCAGCTGCAGTACGAGCTGCCTGCTCACCACCAAAATTCTTTGATTGACCACCAAATGGACGCTGATAAACACGGCCATTTTCAAAACGAGAAAATGGAAGACCCATATTTTCAAGTTCAGTAATCGCTTCAGGACCTGTTTTACACATATATTCGATAGCGTCTTGGTCACCGATAAAATCGGAGCCTTTAACGGTATCATACATATGGAATTCCCAGTTATCTTCGTGTGCATTACCAAGCGCAACGGTGATACCACCCTGTGCAGACACAGTATGAGAGCGTGTTGGGAATACTTTAGAAATCAGAGCACATGTTTTGCCTGATTCGGTAATAGAAAGTGCTGCGCGCATACCAGCACCACCGGCACCGATTACAACAGCATCGAATTCACGGACAGTATAATTCACTTAAACACCCCACAGAACAAACAGGCCTACCGCTACATAAGCGAAAGCCATTAAATTCAACACAAAGCTCAATACAGCACGAAGCTTTGCATTTTTAATGTAATCAGTCAGTACTTGCCACAAACCAATGCGGGTATGAATCATCATACTAATGAGTGCAGCAAGGGTGAACACTTTAACAGCAAGGTTAGAAAACAACCCTTGCCAAGCTTCAAAAGTGACGTCTGGAGTGGCTATAAAATAACCTAAGATGAATAATGCGTATGCCGCTAAAACTAGCGCCGTCGCGCGTAAGGATACAAAATCTTGTACGCCATCACGCTTAAGAGATGCTTGATTTAAAACCATATCCATGCTCCTGCTGCTATAGCTAATACAATCCAAAGTGCGATTGCAGCTTTAGCACTGTTGTTACCTGACTCTAATTCTTCCCAGTGACCCATCTCCATAATTAAGTGACGGAAACCGCCAATTAAGTGGTAAATCAATACAGTGATTGTACCCCATGCGATGAATTTAGCGATAAAGCCAGTGAAGAGGCTCTTTACAAACTCAAAACCTTGAGCAGAAGAAAGAGATTCAGACCAAGCCCAGATGACGAATGTAAGTGCAAAGAACAAAGCTACACCAGTAACACGGTGTAAGATTGATGCCTTTGCAGTCGCCGGCATTGATATAGTCGATAAATCTAGATTTACAGGTCGTTGCTTTTTCACAGTTACTTGCCCATCTGACTCATAAAGAGTCCAACTATTGTTGTTGTCAACCCACTTAAAATGTAAGTGGAACCATCAAAGTGATTCGCTTACTTAGGGGACGAACCTAAGTAGAATGCTAAAAATCACTGAAGACGTAGCGGTGTTAAACCTACCACAGTATATATAGCCACTGACCATATTACAATTCTTGTTTAATTAGAGCGGCTTGCGAATTAGCCATTGGTATAATATTTAATCTCCTCAGAATATTTATTATACGTTTATGCATTAAAATTGACTTTCATAGTGGTTTTTACGTTAAAATGAACTTAACGTGCTTATAATCAGTATAAAAACTAACAATCAGAATTGTTATCATAGGAGAGTATTAGATGGCCGACAACAAAGCCACAGTTCATATCGATGGTCTAGACCCAATTGAATTACCGATTTATTCTGGAACCGCTGGTCAAGATGTTATTGATGTTCGCACTTTAGGTGCCCACGGCTATTTCACTTATGACCCAGGTTTCATGTCAACGGGTTCATGTGAATCAGCAATCACCTTTATCGATGGTGCAAAAGGTGTGTTACTACACCGTGGTTATGCAATCGACGATCTAGCTGAAAACTCAAATTACTTAGAGCTTTGTTATTTATTGCTTGAAGGTGAGTTACCAAACGAAGCGCAAATGGCTGAGTTTGTAACTGACATCACAACAAATACAATGCTTCATGAAAAAATTGCTTCATTCTTCCAAGGATTCCGTGTTGATGCACATCCAATGGCTATGTTATGTGGTGTGGTGGGTGCTCTTTCATCTTTTTATCATGATGATATTGACATTACCAACGCAGAGCAGCGTAAGACGAGTGCAATTAAACTTGTTGCTAAGCTTCCGACTATTGCTGCAATGGCTTACAAATATACCATTGGTCAACCGTTCGTTTATCCTCGCAATGATTTAACCTATGCAGAAAACTTCTTACACATGATGTTCTCTGTCCCAGCTGAAGAGTACAAGGTAAGCCCTGTGCTTGCTAAAGCTATGGATCGCATTTTCATGTTGCATGCAGATCATGAACAAAATGCATCGACTTCAACAGTCCGTTTAGCTGGTTCTTCAGGTGCAAATCCTTATGCATGTATCGCAGCCGGTATTGCATCACTTTGGGGTCCTGCACACGGTGGTGCCAATGAAGCGTGTTTAACCATGCTAGAAGAAATCGGTTCAGTTGATCGTATCGATGAGTATGTTGCTAAAGCGAAAGACAAAAATGACCCGTTCCGTCTAATGGGCTTTGGTCACCGCGTTTACAAAAACTTCGATCCACGTGCAACTGTAATGCGTCAAACGTGTCACGAAGTACTTGCGGAGCTAAATATCCAAGATCCACTTCTTGATGTTGCAATGCGTTTAGAGCAAATCGCTCTAGAAGACCCATACTTCGTAGAGAAAAAACTTTACCCAAATGTTGATTTCTACTCAGGTATTATTTTAAAAGCTATTGGTATCCCAACAAATATGTTCACCGTGATTTTTGCTATGTCGCGTACTGTTGGTTGGATCTCACACTGGGATGAAATGTTATCTCAAGCTGGTCACAAAATCGGTCGCCCACGTCAGTTATATACTGGTTACACTAAGCGCGATTTTGTTGCTACTGACAAGCGTTAATATTAGTAAACCAAACATTAAGGCCACTTCTGTGGCCTTTTTTAATTCTTCCTTGCTTCGCCTTGATATTCCCTTAAAATACCTGCCAGTTATTATTGTTTAGAAAGATATATGAAATCCCCTGCATCCTTGCGCGCTGACTTCCCGCTGTTGAACACTCAATTTGAGCACGCGCCTTTAGTGTATCTAGATTCTGGTGCAACCTCTCAAAAACCGAGCTGTGTCATTGAAGCGATAAGTCGTTATTACAGTGAGCAAAATGCAAATGTTCATCGCGGAATTCATACATTAAGTGAACAAGCAACCACAGCCTATGAAGCAACACGCACTCAGCTAGCTAAATATTTATCTGTGAGCTCTTCTGAAATCGTTTGGACTAAAGGGGCTACAGAAGCGATTAATCTCATTGCTTATGGTTTAAGAGACACTATCGATTCGAGTGATACGATTGTTATCAGTGCTCTTGAACATCATGCCAACATCGTACCTTGGCAACAGCTATGCCAAAAAACTGGGGCGAAATTAATAGTATTACCGATTAACGAACTCGGTATTCTCGAAATAGATAACGCATATCAAATAATTGAACAAGCTCAACCGACAGTGTTGGCCCTTTCCCATGCTTCAAATGCACTTGGTAATATTCAGCCAATCGAATCTTTAATTCAATTTAGTAAACAATTTAATACAATTACGGTCATTGATGGCGCACAAGGTTTTCTGCATCTGCAGCCTAATCTTAAAGAATTAGATTGTGATTATTATGTTTTATCTGCTCATAAAGCGTTAGGCCCAACGGGTTTAGGCGCTTTATATGGTAAATACGAGGCTTTATGTGCCCTTCCGGTCTATCAAACGGGCGGAGAAATGATTGATTCAGTCAGTTTTGAGCACACCACCTTTGCAGCCCCACCTGCTAAATTTGAAGCTGGGACACCCAATATTTCTGCTGTCATTGCTTTTAAGTCGGCGCTTGAATATTTAGAATCACTTAATCACACGCATATCAGAGCTTACGAGCTTGAACTGTTCAATTATTTAGTCAAATCCTTACGAGCAATCGATGGTATCAAAATTTATGGTGATTTGATTAACAATATCGGCACCGTCAGTTTCAACTATAAGAATGAACACCCTTATGATATCGCTCATTTATTAGATCAAAATGGCATTGCTGTACGTTCAGGCCACCACTGTACTCAGCCATTAATGGCACACTTAAATGTATCTGGCACTGTGCGTGTAAGTTTAGCCTTTTATAATAATCATCAAGACATTGATTTGTTTATCACTGCACTTAAAACCGCAATTTCATTATTAGATTAACCATATGAATCAAGAATATACCACCCTTAAAAAAACCATAATCGCAGCGACTTCCTGGCAAGACAAATATCGCCACATCATGTTATTTGGTAAAATGTTGCCAACATTACCCGATGCTTTAAAAGTGGATTCAGCTAAAGTGAGTGGCTGTGAAAGTAATGTGTGGTTATATTTGGAGCTAAATGAATCAGATAATACTTTAGTGGTTGTTGCCGATTCAGATACCCGTATCGTCAAAGGGATCGTTGCTATCATATTGCATTGTTTCAACGGCCTAACACCTATTGAAGCCGAACAAATAGACATAGCATCTGAATTTACACAAATGGATTTAATTAAACATTTAAGCCCATCTCGAGGCAATGGGATCAAAGCCATTGCCAATGAGATAACACAATTTATAGCTCGCTATAACTAAACTAAAATTTAGACAATAAATCAAGACGTTATTGGGGCTATTGACCAGAGATCAGGCTAAGTGAATTACTGTTCAGCCTTAATGACTCGTTGTCTTTTTTCTAAGTATTTTTTTATTGCTTTTGATGCTGCAAAGAAGCCAAATGTCCCTGTTACCATAGTTAACGAACCAAATCCGGTCGCACAATCCATGTTCATGGAACCATCTGCCATTTGTTTGGCTTGGCACACTGATCCATCACTAGTCGGATAGCTAAGTTGCTCCGTTGAATACACACAATCAATGCCAAATTTTCGCTTAGGATTGGCCGAGAAATTATATTGTTTTCGTAACAAGTAACGTACTTTTGCTAGCAGTGGATCTTGAGTCGTTTTAGCCACATCACCATATAGAATTTGACTTGGATCCGATTGACCTCCTGCGCCTCCAGTGGTGAATATAGCAATTTTATTGCGTTTACAATGTGCGATTAATGCCGCTTTTACAGGCACTTGATCGATACAATCAATGACATAATCATAACTATGAATATGTTCTGAAATATTCTCGAGTGTCAAAAAATCATCGATGATATTAACGTTACAAGCAGGATTAATTTCTTTGATCCGATTGGCCATTGCATGAGTTTTCTCATCTCCGACAGTGCCAGTTAAGGCATGGATCTGACGATTAATATTCGTCGTACAAATATCATCTAAGTCAATTAATGTGATATGGCCAATACCCGAGCGTGCAAACGCCTCTGCAACCCAGCTGCCGACTCCTCCAATCCCAACGACACAAAAATGTGCTTGTGTCAGCCATTCGCTTTGATCTTTGCCGTAAACTCGTGCAATACCACCAAAACGAGTTTGATAATCCGTTGTTGTCATAGTTTTCTGTTTATCTCACTACCAATCTAGTAACCAAGGTTCTACCCATGGAAATAAAGTTTGTTGCCAATCAAGAGCTGTATATTGATCGCCAACATCAGGCTTACAGACTAATTGAATACATTGATTCTGCCATGTAAATTCAAGGGCATACGCATGTAAATACGTGCGATCACTCAGCGTTCCACCGTACAGACTATCACCTAAAATAGGCGCCGATAGGCTTTTAAGTGCCACCCTTAATTGATGAGTTTTACCACTGTAAGGCTTTAACAAAAACCCGCGAAGTCCATTCGAGCAGGCTAGAGAGTAAAACCGAGTTATCGCAGGGTTATTGTGGGTTTTTAATAATTTATAGGCACTTCGTCTTGATTTGGCCATGTCCCCTTTTACCCAACCTTGTTTTTTCTTCGGTTTTTTATCTGAAAGCGCTAGGTAAAACTTATTAATGAGGTGTGATGCAAAAAGCTCCGTCAACTGCGCAGCGGCTTCTGAATGCCTGGCTAAAATAATCAGCCCCGAAGTCACTTTATCAAGGCGATGAACTGAAAATAATTTTTCATTGACCTGACGCTCTGCAATGACGACGAATCCTGCACACTGCTCACTGTGAAAACTCAGCCCTGTCGGTTTATTAAAAACATAAAAATCAGTGTGCTGAAAAACAATCTCAAGCATTGTTTGACATAATCTCAATCACTCGAGCAAGATCATCAGGCGTATCAACACCTGCCTGAGGCTCAATATGAGCTTGCTCAATTTTAATTTTCTCACCATGGAACAACACACGAAGCTGCTCTAATGCTTCTATTTTTTCAAGGGGAGAAGGAGTCATTTTAATATATTGCTTAATAAATCCAGCTCGATAGGCATAAATGCCGACGTGACGCTGGTAGAAATCACCTATATCAGTCTGAACCTGTTGGCTAGTATAACGATCTCGATCATAAGGAATCGTCGCACGGGAGAAATACAGCGCAAAACCACTCTTATCGCTCACAACTTTCACTGCGTTAGGGTTAAACGCTTCTTCTGGTTCTGTGATAGCTACGCTCAGTGTCGCCATTGGCGCTTGGCCATCGTTAAGTAACCCAGCCACTTGTTTGACATTTTCTGGAGCGAGCAACGGCTCATCACCTTGAACATTCACTACAATCATGTCATCTGAAAGCTTAAGTAAGTCAACCACTTCGGCTAAACGTTCTGTGCCTGACTCATGGGAATCTTGCGTCATTAAGACGTTGTCAGTAAAGCGTTTACAAGCCGTTAATACATCTGTGTGATCGGTTGCAATCACTACTTTAGCGGCACCTGATTGTATCGCTTTTTCATACACATGTTGAATCATAGGTTTACCGCAGATATCAGCCAGCGGTTTACCAGGTAATCGTGTCGATGCAAATCGAGCTGGAATAACGACTATGAATTCCACTGTTCGACCTCTTGCATTGTTAACTCTCGCGCTTCATTTTCTAGCAGCACCGGAATATCATCACGAATTGGATACGCTAATTTAGCTTGTGTGCTGATTAATTCTGCATTGTCTCTATCATAACGAAGCTTTCCTTTCGTCACAGGACAAGCAATAATTTCGAGGAGTTTAGTATCAAAGGCCATCAAGGATCCCTTTTGTAATTAAGATTGATTCAATTTTTTGTTTTGCAGCCTCATTTGGCTCAGCATCCACTTTGAGAAAATACCAGTTATCTTGAGCGAATGTATGGCATTTTACTGCGTCTTTTTCTGTCATAAAAATTGGTTGTGTTGAGTATGCAGCAAAATCTTCTAAACCATATTTATGGTGATCTCTAAAATTAACTTTATTTAAAGTTTCAACGCCTTGCTTGCATAAGCTTGTTTCAAAACGGGCTGGATTACCAATCGCAGACACTGCGACTCCCTGCTTTGGTACATCTTGAATAGGGGTGAAATCCGATACACGATAAAACCCGGCACTTTTTAATCTATAGCTAAAGTCAGATTGTCCGCCATTTTCTAATACGAAATCAACTGAGTCTAATCGCGATTGTGTTTCTCGTAGTGGCCCCATTGGTAATAAAAAACCATTTCCAAAACGACGCTGTGCATCAACAATACAAATCTCAACCGCTCGTTTCATCTGATAATGCTGCATACCATCATCAGAAATAATGACATCGGGCGCGAATTTTTCATTGGCGAGCTGAATACTTTGTACTCTGCTTGGGCCAACAATCACTGGTACACCGCACCGCTTATAAATTAAAACTGGCTCATCGCCAGCTTGAGACGGTGATGTGTCTTGCTCAACAATCAGAGGGTAAGAAGAAGCTGCTCCACCATAGCCGCGACTAATAACCACAACGCTCTTTCCCTGTGTTTTTAAAAAATCAGTTAGCCAAATCACCATAGGTGTTTTGCCATTGCCTCCTACGCTAATATTCCCAATCACGATAACCGGAGTCATCATTGCAGGCTGATCCAACAAACCGGATTGATACGCATATTTACGCAGCGAGCTGAGCAGCCAAAATAACAGCGAAAACGGAAATAACAACCAACTGATGCCAAATGGACGATACCAGCTCTTTTCAATTAAACTCACTGAAGTTCACCAAACTGCATTTTTACTAAAGCGGCATAATGGCCATTTTGGTTTAAAAGTTGTTCATGATTACCCTGTTCTATGACCTGGCCATTATCAATGACATAAATTTGGTCGACCGATTCAATGGTAGAAAGACGGTGTGCAATCACGATTGATGTTTTGTTTTTCATTAAATCTTCTAAAGCGACTTGTATCAACTTTTCAGACTCAGTATCAAGGGCGGACGTTGCTTCATCAAGAATCAAAATAGGCGCATCTTTGACAATTGCCCGAGCAATGGCGATGCGCTGACGTTGTCCACCTGACATCATGACGCCATTTTCTCCAACCATAGTATCTAGGCCCTCAGGCAATTCTTTAACAAACTCCCAAATGTGCGCTTGTTTAGCTATTTCAATTAATTGCTCATCTGATATGTCAGAATCATGACCGTAACAAATATTATTGCGGATAGTATCGTTAAATAACACAACTTGTTGCGAGACCAAGGCAAACTGGCGTCTTAAATCCGTCAGGCCATACTCTGACAGAGGATAGCCATCGAGCCGAATAGACTCAGGATTAGCAACATCATAATAACGGGGCAATAAATTCGAAAGCGTCGATTTCCCTGATCCTGAGCGCCCTACTAGTGCAATACTTTGTCCAGCTTCAATCGTCAGTGATAAATCATGAAGCACCGCTTCATCTTTTGAAGGGTATGAGAATGTTAAGTGATCAACCTCAATCCGCCCTATCGCTTTCGACAACGCTCTCGTGCCTGCGTCTTTTTCTAACTCAGTGTCTAATATCTCAAACACACTTTGCGCCGCAGAGACACCGCGTTGCAAATCACTATTTACATTCGCGATTTGTTTTAGAGGGCGTAACATGAGCATCATTGACGAAATTAACGTCACGAATGTACCTGAGCTAATGGTGTTTATCATGTTCGGCATGGCAATGACCGCCAAAATCACCGCCATCGATGATGCTGCTAAAATTTGTATCACTGAGACACTCAACGCTTTGGTTGAATCCATTTTGACACGCTGACGGCGATTGTGATTATTGATCACAGAAAAACGCTCGATCTCTTGATTTTGGCCACCAAAACCGTGAATGACCTTATGTCCTTTAAGCATCTGTTCTGAGCTTCTGGTCACATCTCCCATCGCAGATTGAATATTCTTAGAAATTTTCCGAAAGCGTTTAGACACGACACTGACCACAATCCCGACAAAAGGCGTCACCAATAAAAAAATAAGTGATAGCTGCCAATTCACTTCAAACATTACATAAAGTAAGAAAACCACATACGCCCCTTCACGAATAAGGACTAATAACGCTTTGGTTATGGCTTGTTGAACTTGTTCAGTATCAAAGGTGATTTTTGAAATTAAATTACCACTTGATTGATTATCATGAAATGAAACGGGGAGATTTAAAATGTGCTGAAACAACTGTTGACGGAGGTTACTAACGACCTGCGAGCCCACGTAACTTAAGCAATAACTTGACATAAAATTAAAAATGCCCCGCGCAAGCACAAGTGCGATCACAATATATGGTGCCGCCGCTAACACATCCGCATTTTGCTCATTGAGTCCATGATCGATAAACGGCTTCATCAGTCTTACAAATAATGCATCCATCGCCGAGTACCCTAACATGCCTACAATAGCCATTGCGGCAACAAACTTATAGTCACCCACATATCGGAATAAGCGTTTATATACTTGTGTCGCTGTTTTGCTCATAACTCTAATCTTTAATTAAAAACGCGCCTATTGTATCTCCGCAGCCCTTAAAACCCAAACTAATTGGATAAAAACCAATATCTTTGTGCAGCTCTTGTCGAATCGATTGAATATGTATCATCAAATACTTGAATGCGGATCTGCCCTTGTGTTCTTGTTTCAAGTTGATGTGCACCTATTTGATGGTAACGGGCCATTACTGAGACGTCAGGCATGTTCCAGCGATGGTAAGCGCCATTCGAGTAAATGACCCATTTAGGTAAAGTGGCCGCGATAAATGGCGATGACGAGGAGCTTTTACTACCATGATGTGGTGCAATCAAAAAATCAACATTGAGATTTTTAAACCTTTTTATCAGTTCAAGCTCAGCTTTTTGATGAATATCTCCGGCTAACAACACTGTTAATTCGCCATCGCTAATTAATACCACACAAGAATTGTTATTGCTTCGACTTGAAAGCTGATAAGGCGCTAAAATCGATACACTGAGTTGTTCAAACGTATAACTTCCCGGATGACAATGACCAGGTTGGCCGTTGGGATTGGTCGCAAATAGCAAGCTATCTGAGAGCCCTATTTTATGCCAATAACTTAAACCGCCAGCATGATCGTTATCGCGATGACTAATAATGGTTTGTGTGACATGTTCTGCCTTGGCATCAATAAAAGGTTTAATCTGCTGTTCAGCATAAGAAAATTCATTTTTAAATTGAGCTCCCAAATCATACACCAGTACACGCCGATGCTGTGAAATTAACACACCCAGACCATGTCCAACATCGAGTATATTGATCTCCCAATTTGGCTCTTTTTCGCTAAGGACGTGACTAAACACCGCAAGAATTGGCAACACAATAAATCGCCACAATGAAGGAATACTCGCGAGCAAAAATAATAAATAGACAAGTACCGTTGTTTGCCAACTCATCTCAGGCAATGTCAGCCAAAAACGTTCTAATTCAATCTTGCTTAAAGCTGATAACCAAAGCTCGGTGATAACATCTACAACCGATAATAACCAGAAGTGCTCAAACATCACGGACACAGCAACAGCAACCATTAACAGGGGTAAATACAACATAAACAAAGGGACAACTAACAGATTAATCACGATACTAAGCGCGGGTATGCCAGCAAAAAAGTGCCAAGTTAACGGTAATAACAATACAAATAACACAATCTGCAATAAAAAAAGCCGGTATAACCAACATAGCCATTTACGCTGGCTTATAATGTTATAAAAGCGATGATTAATGAAATACAAAATGGCTGCAACCGCAATAAATGAAAAATAAAGACCTGGGTTGAGCAATTGAAAAGGGTTAATTAATAACGTCACAAAAAGTGCGTACAATAATGCCTGATAGGATAAGTAAGATTTTCCCTGCATGTATAACAACACAAACACGCTCAGCATCACAAAAGCACGGGTTGCAGATAAGCTAAAGTCACTTAAATATACATATGTAAAACACAGTACTAAAGCAATTGTGAGTTGAAATATCTTTAAATTATGTTGTTGTGTGAGCCGAAACGGCCACACGAATATGACTCCTTTGGCTATCATCATCCCAAATGAAAACACCACCGCGATATGCAAGCCTGAAATTGCTAATAAATGTGCTAAACCACTTAACTTAAAATCGTTATAAATTTGTTTGTTAATGTTGGTTTTATCTGCAAATAAAAAGCTTCGGTACAAACCACTATATTTAGATTCAGGAATTGCCCGGACTATTTGACTTGAATTTGAACGGTTGAAAACCTCAATTGAGGCTCCTTTTATATAACCTTTAACTTTTATACCCTGATAAAACGAAAACAATTCCTTATTATTTACACCACGGTTTCTAACATGGCGATAAGGTTTTAAACGCGCCGTCGCTGAAAAAATAGTGCCCGAAGCAAGTGGCACATCACTATTATAAATCGAGACATAACCCAATGCTTTTTGCCAAGGATCAATAGTGCGATCATTAACTTTTAATAATCTGATCTTAAGATAACGAGGCTGCGTTTTATCGTACTCAGTCAACACTTGCGCTTCAATTTGATATTCAGCACCTCGCGTATAGGTAGGTAACTGCCACGCATATACAAGGTGATAGTAGGTTAATATATAAACAAAACCAATAACAGCTGCGCCGAAGATAAGTCGGATTTGTTTAAAATAGAAGCTGAACAGAGTAAAAACCACACTCAATCCAAAAAACACTGGTGTATTGTAAAAAAACAGCGACAATACACAACCAAAGACAAATCCTAAACTGATTTGACTAAAAGGGAATATTTTTAAACGATGCCAAAAAAAACCATTCAACGCTTTCTTCCTGATCACAACAAGATCAAAAATAATAAATCATTGCGCATTTTTGGTGATGTGTTGCACGATGCAAACTTATGGCATCTGAACCGTCGCTCTGCCCGAGGGGCATTTGCTGTAGGACTTTTTTTCGCGTTCATCCCTGTTCCTTTTCAAATGTTACTCGCAGCAGCCATCGCAATTCCATTGCGAGTCAATCTGCCTTTGTCCGTCGCTCTTGTCTGGATAACCAATCCATTTACCATGCCACCCATTTTCTACGGCAGTTATCTTGTTGGTGTCGCCGTACTTGGTCATAAAAAACAAGAGTTTGCTTTTGAGCCAACTTGGCAATGGCTCGAAGCCAGTATTTCTAGTATAGGGCCTGCATTTATAATTGGCTCTTTGATTTGTGCCACAATCGCATCTTTAATCGGATTTTTTGTTGTTGACCTTTTATGGCGTAGAACTGTTCGAAAAGCATGGCTCAATAGACATAAAAAATGAGCGCTAACCAAATTCCAGATATAAAAAAGCCACTAACAAGTGGCTTTTTTATATCTGGAATTTGTCAGATTTTACTTTATGAGCGTCTGCGCCACGCCACTAATGGCAGCATTAAAAAAGCTAACCAAGCAAAGCTTGCTCCATTTCGTTCATAAGGATCTTGTACTGTTGGAGGACACGACTCAACTTCACCATTAATCGGCGTTAACTTCACCGGCACAACAACACTTTCAAACTCTTGCTTACCATTTACATCAAGCACTAAGTTACCAAGCGCATCTGTTTTTTTCACGGTTTTAGTCGCAGCACCAATAATTTCGTTATTATCATTAATAGCAATTGCTTCCGCTAAAATGTATGGATATGCGGTTTTGCCATCTGTGTCGTAACAAGGCAGGAAATCATTAATGTTGGTAAATTTTTCGGTATTAATATCGTAAAGGAAACCTTCACGACGTCTGTTTGTTGAAGTGCTGGTCTCAATTTCACCATCACCCACAATCAAGCCGTTATTATTAATATCACGACCTATCGAACTGGCACTAGAGAAAAAATCTTCAGGAAACTTAGTGTCACCCGTTGAAATATCATGGTAAAAAAACTTAGAGCGATCAACACCGCTAATACGACGTGTCGCATAACCAGTAATCACATTTGCTTCGTTGACTGCAACTGACTTACCACGATAGTAATCGTCTTCTTGATTAACAAAGGGTACGACATTGCCATCTTTAAAGTAAACCGGCATCGACACGCGGCTGTCGGTGTCTTTCCAACGAATATCTGAATAGCCAACAATCAGTCCTTGGGTATTTACGCCCACAGCGGTGCTACGAAATGCCATTCCTTCATCATCTTTTCGTGTCAGACCTAGTCCAAGTTCAGTGGCTGAAATAACATTAAACTCACTGTCTAAATGCCACTTCATCGCACGGCGGTCAAACAACGGAGTTTCAGATGTTTTATAACTCCAAATACACACAGCTACCGGCTCATCAACACCATCACAATTATCGTCGAGGTTTTTTTGACGATCTTCAGGGATCCCCGTTGAGCTATCACCCACGACTAAATAAGTGCCATCTGCTAACAAAGTGATATCTGACGCTAAAGTCACACCACCGTGAGTATCGTAAACTGGCAATAATGAAGTCTTTTCACCAAAAGGTGACACCACGATAGCACGTGATTCAAAATCACGTACAAAATACGTGTCTTCATCACGGCCTTCAGGTGTAAATTGGATTTTTTGGTAAGGCGCACTGCCCCATGCTGTTTTACTGTTATCTTCACTCACTGCCGTATATTGATTAATAACAGAGCGAGTTAAGCCATCATAATCTGGAGATTGCTGATCAAATAAGATGACTTCTTGTACCTCTGTAGCATAATCAACAGCTACTTGATCAGAAATTTTTTGCCACTTAGGGTCACGCGTACGTTGCTGTAAAAATGTCATTAAGAAGGTTAATGCATCAGCATTAATGATATTATTCTCAATATCTTCAAGGGTAAAAGTGATTGTTTTATCGATAGATTCTTCATACACTTTTTGATTTTCGTAAGCGCTTTTTAATCCTGCATCATCAAAATCAATCGCAGCTGTATCAATCGGCATATTGTATTGACCACGGGTCACACCGATTGCATTACCACTGTTATTAAACGCTGTCACATAGTGTAATTTTGCGTTAGTTGATGTTGCAAGTTCTTCTAGTTGGTACGTCGCAGCATGAGTAGACTGGCTAAAAATCACACCCATAGTGGCCGCAAGTAATGTATATTTCATTGCTAATTCCTACTACTTATTTTGTAGTTCTTCTAATTCTTCCCAGCGCTCAAACGCAGCTTCGAGCTTCGACTCAGCTTGAGATAGTTGGTTCAATGTTGATTGTGTAAATTCACTGTCCTGTTTAAAGAAATCAGCACCATTTACCACTTCCTGTAATTCTGTTATTTGATTTTCAAGTGATTCGAGTAAAGCCGGTAACTGTTCAAGCTCTAATTTAAGCTTATAAGATAGTTTGTTACTTTTTTTCTCAACGGGTTTACTGTGTGGCTTTTGCGTCGGCTTGACCACTTCTGCACTTTGTTGTTGGGTTGTTTGCTGACTCAAATAATCTTCATAATCAGAGTAACCGCCTACAATCTCAATTATTTCACCATTGCCTTTAAATCCCCACACACTGCTACACGTGTTGTCGATAAATTCACGGTCATGACTGACAACTAATACAGTGCCTTGATATTGACCTAAAATCTCCTCAAGTAATTCAAGAGTTTCGACATCCAAATCATTGGTTGGTTCATCAAGTACCAAAATATTTGATGGTTTTAAAAATAATTTAGCCAATAGTAAGCGATTTTTCTCTCCTCCCGAAAGAGCCTTAACAGGTGAGCGTGCTCGAGCCGGAGGAAATAAAAAGTCTTGTAAATAACCCAGCACATGACGGTGACGCCCACCGATTAACACTTCCTGTTTGCCCTCAGCGACATTGTCTTGTACTGTCGCTTCTTCATCAAGTAATGCGCGATATTGATCAAAATAGGCAACTTCGAGATTAACACCTTGCTTCACTGTGCCTGATGTTGGTGCAACCTGGCCAAACAGTAATTTTAATAATGTTGTTTTACCAATACCATTTGGTCCGACTAAACCAATGCGATCACCTCGAATAGCAAGCGTAGAAAAGTCTTTAACCGTTACTTTATCACCATATTGATGGCATAAATTATCAGATTCAAACACTAATTTGCCAGAGCGCTGGGCCACTTCGATATTGAAATCGGCTTTACCTACTTTCTCTACACGTTGTTTGCGTTCATTACGCAAATCTTTTAGTGCACGTACACGGCCTTCATTACGGGTTCGTCGGGCTTTAATTCCTTGACGTATCCAGGTTTCTTCTTCGGCAAGTCGTTTATCAAATAACGCATTTTGCGTTTCTTCAACTTTCAGTGCATGAGCTTTTTGCTCTAAATACAGCTCATAGTTGCCAGGATAAGAAACTAACTTACCCCGATCTAAATCAATGATCCGTGTGGCCATAGATCGAATAAACGCACGGTCATGAGAAATAAAGATGATCGAGCCTTTATATTCTTTTAAGAATTGCTCTAGCCATAAAATACTGGCCATATCGAGGTGGTTGGTTGGTTCATCAAGTAATAAGAGATCCGGCTCACTCACTAATGCTCGGGCTAACGCCACTTTGCGCAACCAACCGCCCGAGAGCGATTCTAGGCGGGTATCAGGTGTTAACTGTAATTTTGTTAAAATCAGATTGATTTGCGTTTCAAAACGCCAGCCATCATGAGTTTCAAGCTCAGCTGTTAATCGCTCAAGACGATTAAGAAGCTTATCATTGCTCTGTGTTTGTAGCTGCACATTTAACTGATGAAAATCAATTAATAGTTGAGCCACATTGGGCAAGCCTGCAGCGACGTAATCAAATACACTACCTGTGGCACCTTTGGGAGGATCTTGCTCTAAACGTGATATCTTAAGCCCGCTGAGCTGATTAATATCCCCTTCATCAAGCTGAACTTGTTTATCAAGGACTTTTAAAAAAGTCGATTTTCCGGCACCGTTTCGTCCAACAATACAGACTCGCTCATTGGTTTCGATTAATGCATCTGCATTATCTAATAACGGGTGTGTTCCGAAGGCGAGTTTCGCCCCCGTAATTCTAATTAAATCCATGTTATTTTAATACTTCTTGAATATCAGTTAGATCAAAGGGCCAAAACAATTTTACATTCGTTTGTTGATTGACCAATACCGGAATACTTGTTTGATACTGCCCCATTAATGTTACACAGTCGACTATATCAACTAATTCAACCATTTCAGGTGGCACTATTTGCTGTAATAACGCTTGTGCTTCTTCGCATAAATGACACCCTTCGGTGTGATATAAGACGGCATTAGGCATAAGTGATTAACCATGAGTTATGGATATTTTTATTTCGGTTAAAATCAGGCGATAACGTTTTATCCGTGATATTCACCGCTTGCAGACCAAGAGCTGTCAATGCATCACGGTCAATTTTAAAGCCGCGCTTATTGTTAGAAAATAATAAGGTGCCATCCGGACTTAAAATATTTTTAACCCAAGTAAATAATTTTATGTGGTCTCGCTGTACATCAAACGCATCTTCCATACGCTTTGAGTTCGAAAATGTTGGGGGATCAAGAAAGATAAGATCATACTGGCCTTGAGCATGCTCAAGCCATTTCAAACAATCGGCTTTTTCAAAACGAAAACGACTGTTTTTTAAGTTGTTTAATGCAAAGTTTTCTTGCGCCCAATCAAGATATGTTTTTGACATATCAACGGTTGTAATTGACTTTGCTCCGCCAATGGCAGCATGAACAGAAGCCGAGCCCGTATAGGCAAATAAATTTAAAAAGCGTTTATCTTGGCTGTTTTCTTGAATAAAACGACGCGCTAAACGGTGATCTAGAAATAACCCAGTATCAAGGTAATCATGCAAATTAACTTTAAATTTGGCACCAAACTCAGTCACGACAAGCGTTTCATTTCGTTTAGCCAAACTCGTATATTGCGCATCACCTTTTTGTCTGCGGCGTTGTTTTACAATCACTTTATCTGGTTGGACATCAAGCTGAGTACCCGTCAAATAAATCACATCCTGTAAACGCTTATGAGCAACATCTTCATTAATTTCTTTTGGCGGCGCATATTCATAAATCACAACTTGATCCAGATAAACATCAACTGCGACATTATATTCTGGGATATCCGCATCGTAGAGTCGATAAGCTTCTATCGATTCTTTTTTAAGCCACTTTTTAAGGCCTTGTTTATTTTTCTTAATGCGGTTTCCATATGCTTCAGATGCTGGGTAATTTAGGCCTGTTTGCTGATCAGATTGCTGTACTTGTTTTGCATCTAAAATGTAATTGTTTAGTACACAATCAATTGGACCATTTTTAAATTTATATTGCTTATTACGCACTAATTTCAGTAACTTCAACAAGCTTTCATCTGAACTAAGCAACGACACATGCCAATCTGCAAAATGGTTCTTTAAACCTTGACCTAAATGGCGATATAAACTGATTAGTTCAGCTGTGCCGCCTAAACGCTCCCCATAAGGAAGATTAGAAATCACAACTCCCGCACGTTTTGCGACCGCTTTGAGGCTGGCTGCATCACCTAAATTAAAGGTAATTGTATTGGCAAGCCCAGCTTTACGGCTGTTCTCTTTTGCTTTACCAATAACATGTCGGTCTAGATCATGCCCAATTAAATATAAATTAGGCGAAGTGCCCTGCTGCGCCACTTGCTCTTTTAACTCTAAGTATTTGACTTCGCGAAAGCTAGGTAAACGTTCAAATGCAAACGTTTTATGTAAACCTGGTGCTTCATTACGCGCCATGCTTGCAGCTTCAATAAGTAGTGTGCCTGAACCACAACAAGGATCGTATAAAGGTTGTGAGATATCATTCAACCAGCCACTGCGTTTGATTAATGCTGCTGCTAAATGCTCTTTAATCGGTGCTTTACCTTGTGCTGTACGGTAACCCCGTTGTGATAAAGATGGGCCCGAATAATCGATATATAAATTAACAGTTTCACGATGAAGACGACCGATAATCCGTACCGATGGATCCTGTTTATCAACATTGGGTCGTTGTTCATATAAATCCTGAAAATAATCGACCACCGCATCTTTTATAACAAGACCTGAGAATTGAGTATTTTTTAGCTCATCATTAGTGCCTGAAAAATCAACTAAAAAAGTCTGATTAGGCCCAAAATATTCCTGCCAAGCTTGGAAACGTACAAAATTATAAAGTGACTCTTTGTCTTTTATCGCCTCTTTCGAATCAATCAGCATCATGACACGTGTTGCAAAGCGACTGAGTAAACAAATTTTCTGCGCCGTGAGTGTGTCGGCATCAAAGGTGACCGAACCAACAGTTAATTTGAGAACTTTGGCGCCCAATTGATTGAGTTCATCTGAAAGAAGTTGTTCGATACCAATCGAAGTAAGTGCGATAAATTGCAATGTAGTAACCCTGTATACGTAATTGATGCAGAGTATAACATAGACAATCAAATAATTAGCCTATGTCTATGCGCGTTTTTGTTGAGAATAGTCGATATTTATTGGGTGGATACGATCGTTTAAAACACGTATAACTTCAAACTGTTTTAAAGAAAGGTTTTCATCTAAGGAAAATGAATTTTCTAAGCATAAACATAGTGATGCTTGCTCACTGTAATCAACAATCAAAAACTGTCCTTGATCACTAACTGACTGCAGATTAACGATGGCTTCTGTGCTAGGTTGTGAACCTGTGTATTGTTCAAAAAACCAACTTTTAGCTAATACCGGCTTTAAATAAAACTTAGCCGCAGTCGCATTCAAAGCAATTTGGCACACTTGAGAAGGGCTCCAATAGGCAAGATTGACTAAATAACTTGTGACCTGCTGATAAAACTCAGCATCTCGTAAATTAAAGTGCGGATTTTCAAAGGCTAAATCGGTGAGTTGGCGTAGTTTAAACGGGGTGCAAAATTCCATCTCAGGACCCATATCGAGCCTAAGTGTGTTGCTTTGTGAACAAGCATACCAATTCCATTGTGCTGACGCTTGTAACATAAAAATCCCCGTGATTGTCTAGATCACAGGGATTATAGGGCCTATACGCCAGAAGTTAAGCTATTTTTTTAGAATAATTAAAAAAGGATCATTTGTTTAAATAACTGATCCTTATAAGCTATTAACGATCGATTTGATCAACGGCGGACCTTGATAAATAAAGCCTGTATAAACTTGCACAAGATTGGCCCCCGCAGAGAGCTTTTCTTGCGCAGATTCTGCACTATCAATGCCACCAACACCGATAATTGGTAGTTTATTACCAGTTAAACGTTTGAGTTCTTTGACCACATGAGTTGACTTTTCACGGACAGGGCGCCCTGATAAACCACCCATTTCATCTGCATATTGTTGGCCTTCTACTGCCGCCCTTTCCAAGGTTGTATTGGTTGCGATAACCCCGTCTATATGATTTTTAACAAGAGAATCAGCTACTTGACCAATTTGAATCTCATCAAGATCAGGGGCAATTTTAACCAACATCGGCACATGTTTATTATGATGAGCAGATAAATTAAGCTGCTCATTCTTAAGGCTTGATAACAAATCATCAAGGGCTTCACCATACTGTAAATCTCTGAGCCCTGGCGTGTTGGGAGAAGAAATATTCACAGTAATATATGAGGCATGGGTAAATACCTTTCTCATACAATGAATATAATCGTCTTTACCTTGTTCATTTGGGGTATCTTTATTTTTACCAATATTGATCCCTAAGATCCCTTTATATTGTGCTGCTTTCACGTTTTCTATTAAATAATCGACGCCTTTATTATTAAAACCCATGCGATTTATAATCGCATGTGATTGCGCAAGGCGGAAAATACGTGGTTTGTCATTGCCAGCTTGTGGCTTGGGAGTCACAGTACCGACTTCAACAAAACCAAATCCCATTTGTGAAAATGCGTCAATACACTCTGCATTTTTATCAAGACCAGCCGCTAAACCAACCGGGTTTTTAAACTCTAAACCTAAAAAATTAACCGGTTTATGTGCTAACTGTTGAGACCATAAGGCGTTCATCGGGCTATGTGCAAATCGCTTTAAATTATTTAATGCAAAGTTATGTGACCACTCTGCATCACACGAAAACATAAAACGACGAGCCAAATCATAAAACATGTAAACCCCTTAATTAAATATAAAAAAAACCCCGGTTAGACCGGGGTATTTTATAGCGTTTTGAATTATTTGGAAGTGTCGCAGTTATGGCTAAGCAACATTAATTCACGCAATGCCACAGAGAACTTGGCAAAATCATGTACTTTCGTTGTTTTGAACTCAGCGAGCATCATTTTCCAACGACTCAATAAGACGTCATTCTCTTTCATCCACGAGTCTATAATGCCATCAACATCACACACTTCTTTGTTACAACTATTCATCACAACAGCCGCTAATGAACGTTGTTGCCAATCAAGCTCTTCACGATAAGACGCACGTGCCAATGCTTGCCAATGATTCGCTACTGGTTGCAGTGTAATTTGGTCTAAGAACCAATGCAGACCCATGCGAGCACCGAGTTTGAAGTAAGTATCAGCTGTAACTGAAATTGAACGGTTTGACTGCTTAGCAACTTGCGCTAAATCCATGACCGAGAACAAGCTAGATAACTGAGCAATTCGCTTAGCAAGTGCTGCTGGCACACCTTCTTGTTCTAACGCTTTTGCTTCAGAGCTTAGTTTTTCAGACTCTTTCTCAATCAAGTAAGACGCAAGGTTTTCACTTAAGTCAGCAAACGCAGGGCCGTAAAACTCAAGTTTATGCTCAATTGAGAAAGCTTTATTGCGATGACGTAAGAACCAACGTGTTGCACGACGAACTGTACGGCGTAATTGATACAGCATTTCAGTTTGAACAATCGCTGGGATCTTATTGTCTAAGGCTTCAATTTCAGACCACGTTTTTGACATTTCAAATACAGCACTGGCCATCGAGTAACAAATCACGACTTCTGAAGCCGGCGCACCTGTTTCTTCCATCATACGGATAACAAAGTTCAATCCCATGTCATTGATGATGTTATTAGCTAGTTTCGTGGCAATAATTTCAGAACGTAATGGATGGTTGTCCATTGCTGCATTAAATTTTTCACGTAATGGCACAGGGAAAGCATTGACCAGTAACTGACGATAATATGGATTATCGGTAATCTCTGGTGTCACTAACCATTCTTTTAGTACCATTTTGGCATAAGAAACAAGCACCGAAAGCTCTGGTCTTGTTAGTCCTTTACCGGCTGCTAAGCGATCGGCTAGCTCTTCGTCCGATGGTAAAAATTCAATGACGCGATTTAGCTTGCCTTCTTTTTCAAGAGCATGGATAAAACGAATCTGCTCTTTAAGCGTAGAAGCACCTTTTAATTGAGTGACTGAAATTGTATGAGTCTGGCGATAACAATCTCGTAAAACTAAACGAGACACTTCATCAGTCATAGAGTACAGAAGCTCATCACGTTGCTTTTTGGTCATATCACCTTGAGCAACCAGTCCATTAAGTAAAATTTTAATATTTACTTCGTTATCAGAACACGCAACTCCACCAACGTTATCGATAAAGTCTGTATTGATGCGACCGCCTTTGGTAGCAAACTCGATTCGGCCTAATTGCGTACAACCTAAGTTACCGCCTTCGCCAAATATCTTGGCATTAAGCTCGGAACCGTTTACACGTAGTGCATCATTAGCACGATCACCGACATCTGTTTCATGCTTCGCTTTTACGTAAGTACCAATGCCACCATTCCAGATTAAATCGACCGGCATCATCAGAACGGCTTTGATCAATTCATTCGGGGCCATCGCTACTTTTTTAGTGCCAAGCATTTTCTTAATTTCTGGCGTAAGCGTAATTGATTTTGCTGAGCGATTAAATATACCACCGCCCTGCGAAATTAACGAAACATCATAGTCTTCCCAGCTAGAACGCGGTAAGTCAAATAAACGCTGGCGTTCTGGGTACGAGCGCGCGGCATCTGGTGTTGGGTCAATGAAGATATGCATGTGATTGAACGCAACTTGTAAACGAATGTGCTCAGAAAGCAACATACCGTTACCAAATACGTCACCAGCCATGTCACCAATCGCAACACAGGTGAAATCAGTTGTTTGGCAATCGATACCCATTTCACGGAAGTGACGTTTAACTGACTCCCAGCCACCTTTGGCTGTGATACCCATTTTCTTGTGATCGTAGCCAACTGAACCACCTGATGCGAATGCATCACCTAACCAGAAACCATATTCTTCAGAGATACCATTTGCGATATCTGAGAAAGTGGCTGTGCCTTTATCGGCTGCAACAACAAGATACGGATCATCTTCATCGTGACGAACCACATCAACAGGAGGAACAATTTCACCGCGATCAATATTGTCTGTGATATCAAGTAAACCACGAATGAAAATTTTATAACATTCTTGGCCTTCTTTGAAAAACGCATCGCGATCACTTGGACTTGGCGCTTGTTTACAAACAAAACCACCTTTAGAACCAACAGGTACGATAACCGTGTTTTTAACTTGCTGCGCTTTCACTAAACCAAGTACTTCAGTTCGGAAATCTTCACGACGGTCAGACCAACGTAATCCACCACGGGCAACCTTACCACCACGTAAATGCACACCTTCGACTCTTGGTGAGTACACAAAAATTTCATACGCAGGAAGAGGCAATGGCATATCTGGGATCAGATTTGGTTTAACCTTAAACGAGATATACGACTTATTGTTACCTAATGCATCAAGCTGATAATAGTTAGTACGAATCGTGGCAGTAATTAAATCAACATAACTACGAATAATACGGTCATCATCTAGATTGCTAACAGTATCGAGTGCGGCATAAATTTCATTCGTCAGTTTTTCAACAGCTTTTTCAGAAAATTTTGCTTTTGGTGAGAATTTCTTATTGAACAATTTCACTAATTGAATAGCGATATTTGGATAATGTTCAAATGTACTTTCAATATATGATTGAGAAAAAGTCACACCGATTTGGCGCATATATTTAGCGTAAGCACGTAAGATAGACGCTTCACGACCCGTTAAACCGGATGCTAAAACAAGACGATTAAAGCCATCATTTTCTAAACGGTTATGCCAAACATTAGTCAATGCTTTTTGAAAACGAACTGAACTCTTATCAAAGTCAGTGACATCTTTGGTCAACAGCATGCTGAAGTCCATTACCCAATTGACTTGGCCATCAGTTGTTTTAACCGCATAAGGTGTTTCACCAATGACACGCAAACCAAAGTTTTCAAGCATTGGCATCACATCAGATAAGTGAATTGGCACATCTTTGTGGAAAAGACTCAAACGCACCATATTTTTATCAGATTCTTCTTGCGGGCGGTAAAATAACATCTCTAATTTATTATCATCAGATAATGATTCTAACTTTTCAATGTCAACAACTGCTGCACTTGGTAAAACCTGTTCTTTATAAGAACTAGAAAAAGCATTAGCGTATTTTCTGTTCAACTCTTTGCCGCGTGATTCACCGGCGAGTTCAAGTAAGGCTGATTGTAGTTTGTCTTCCCATGTACGGGCCGCTTCAATTAAATTGCGTTCGATATCTTTCACGTTATATTCAATATTGTTGTCGTCCAGTCTCACTGTGTAATGAGTCCGGGCTAAAATAGATTCTGAAAAGAAAGTCGTAAACTCGACTTTTTGCGAAGTGCTAAATGCAGACGCTAATATTTGCTGGGTTTCACGTCTTAGCGCAGTGTTATATCGCTCTCTTGGTACATACACCATACAAGATAAGAAACGGCCATACATATCTTTACGTACAAAGATACGGCACATGTCTCGTTCTTGGACTTGCAGCACGCCCATAGCAACATCAAGTAATTCGGCTTCTTTTGCTTGTAATAACTCATCACGCGGATACGTTTCTAAAATATTAAGCACGGCTTTGTAAGCATGTGTGCCTTTTGCAAAATCAGACATCTCCATGATGCGATTGATTTTACTTTTCAATACTGGCACATCCGCAGCGCTGTTATTATAGAAATTAGACGAAAATAAGCCGATAAAACGATCTTCACCGATTACATTGCCTTGTTTGTCAAAGCGTTTAATACCAATGTAATCGATATAAGCCGGCCTATGGACACGAGAAATAGAATTCGTTTTAGTTAAAATTAATAAGTTATCGCTGTGGGCTTCTTTACGTGCTATTTCAGGCATATCTGACATTAGACGGATTTTATCTTCCATCGAATTTTTCATCAGACCTAAGCTTGAGCCTGCCACACCTTTTAGCTGGTAATCACCTTGGATCGGAGATAAATCATATTGACGGTAACCCATCAAAGTAAAGTTATCACGTGCCAACCAGTCCAAAAATTCAACTGTTTCTTCAATTTCAGCAGCGTTAGCTTTTCCTTTACGATTTGGAATATCGCCAGTGACTTCAACTAATTTATCTTTAATTGCCAGCCAATCTTCAACGGCTACTGAAACATCCAAAAGTACTGACTGCAACTCTTGAGTGATTGACTCAATAGCTTTTTTATCTGTTTGACGATCTATTTCAATAAAGAAAACGGTTTGGGTAGAAGTCGAGTTCGATTCATCTTTTAAAGAAGATAAACCTGAAATCTTATGTTCACTATCGCGCTGAATTTTCAACGGACAATGAAGCAGTAAATGAGATGCGATGTTTTCTCTAATCAGGGCCATGCGCACTGAGTCAACCAAGAAAGGCATATCTTTAGCGATTATTTCGACAATTGTGTGAGAAGATTGCCAACCGTTTTTTGCAAGTTCTGGGTTGAAAACGCGGATCAGTACGTCATCTGATGTATGCCCTTCTAGGGAATTCCATAAACTCAGTGCTGCACCATATAAATCACTATCGTTGCGGCTTGCCAAATCCTCTTTCGACATGTTGCTGTACAAGGTTTTGGCAAAAATTTCAACGAGTGACACATTTGGAGCATGCACTTTCTTTTGGATTAACTTACATACATTATCCAACAGTACTGAGGTGTGACCTTCGTTTCGTGTCATTATGTGTTCCTTATCTATACCACCTGTGAACGGTAGCTATCTGTACAGCCATTTAATTAGCGTGGAGTCACCACGAATTCTAACTCTTTTGAGACTGATATAAATAGTTTTTTTCGGCCAATGACTTAAAATTTCAAACAGTTGGCCAACTATTCACAAAATATAGATAGAAATGGCCCTTTTTGGCCATTTCTAAACACAATTATTCACAATTATTTTTTTTCATCACGCCATAACAAGGTGCCAAGTGCCGGTAATAGTAGGATTGCACCTAACATATTCACCAAAAACATGAAGGTAAGTAAAATCCCCATGTCTACTTGGAACTTCAAGGCAGAGAATGCCCAAGTACTCACACCTACAGCTAATGTTATCCCAGTGAAAAGCACAGCACTTCCGCGTTCAATCAATGCATTACGGTAAGCCTGACTTAATGGCATGCCATCACGTAATTGTTGACTCATCGAAGATAAAATATAAATGCCATAATCAACACCAATACCGACTCCTAGGGCAATAACTGGCAAGGTAGAGACTGTTAAACCAATTTCTAAATAAACCATTAACGCCTGAGCTAAGGTTGATACTATGTAAAGTGGTAATACAACAGCAATGGTCGCTCGCAATGAACGAAAGCTTAATAAACATAAAATAATCACTGCACCATACACATAAATCATCATAGGTAATTGTGCTTGCGATACAGATTCATTCGTCGCAGCCATGACACCCACTGGCCCTGAAGCTAAACGGAATTTTAACTCATCCGTTTCTTCTTCTTTTGCAAACTGCTTAACCGCTGTGATCACTCGCTCAATTGTTTCTGCTTTATGATCTTCCATAAAAATAATTAACGGCATAACACTGCAGTTACCATCTAAAAGACCTGTGCTTGTTTCAACACGAGACGTTGCTTGCACTAAAGACGCAGTATTTCGAGGCAAAGACTGCCATTTTAAGTTTCCTTCGTTATAACCTGCATTGACGGCCTGAGAAACAGAATTGAGGGAGATAATCGACTGAACCCCGTCTATGTTTTCCATTTTCCATTGAAAACGATCAATACGGCTCATCATATCGTGGAAAGTACATGCTTCTGGCGGCGCTTCTACGATGACTTTCAAAATATCCACTGAAATACTGTATCTATCGGTAATTAAGAAGGTATCTTGGTTGTACCGTGCATCTTGATGTAAAGAAGGCGCACCGGCATGTAAGTCACCAATTCGCATGTTTTGCGCTTGCCAAAAACCGAGCCCAAATAAAACGGCGCTAATCAAAATGATCACTTTCGCAACATTTTTATCCGTTGCTTTGACCAGTATCTCTCTTAAGCCAGCAAAAGAATCTTTTTGTGGCTGCCCTGATGCAATTTTACGATCACTTAAAAAAGAAGCTAAAACAGGAAGAAGCAATAAGTTTGTAAAAATAATTACCGCAACCCCTAAACTCGCTGTGATAGCAAGTTCGCGGATGATGCCTATATCGATTGATAAAAGGGTTAAAAAGCCCACAGTATCAGATAGTAATGCGATACCCCCTGGGATCAACAAACTTCTAAAACTCGACTCAGCAGCAATTTTGCTAGAAAAACCTTCATGCACTTTTTTACTGATCGCATTGATCATTTGCACACCATGACTTACGCCAATGGCAAAGACTAAAAATGGCACTAAAATCGACATGGGATCAAGACCAAAACCCAATTGTGATAATAAACCAAGTTGCCAAACAACCGCGATTAATGAACATGCTACAGGTAAAATAGTTAAAGTCAGGCTCTTGCAAAAAATCCAGACCATAACAAAGGTAAAGGCAATTGCAATCAAGAAAAATAACACAACGCCTTTGGCGCCATCAGCAATGTCACCAGCCATTTTTGCAAAACCAATAATGTGGATAGACACATTATCAGTCGAAAATTGTTCACGAATTTCTGATTCGAGTTTCGCAGCCAGTGCCAATGTATCGAGCTTTTCTTGCGTTGTGGGGTCAACTTCCATTAATTGTGTTGAAACCATAGCACATGAATAGTCACTGGCGACCATACGTCCGACAATGTTTGCCTTTTCAATGTTTTGTTTAACTTTCGCTAAACCTTGTTGATCAGGCTGAAAATTAGCTGGAATGATCGGCCCGCCAGCAAAACCATCTTCAACGACCTCAACAAAACGAGCACTTGGCGCAAAGATTGATTGCACTAAAGGACGATTTACACCCGGAATAAAATATAATTGATCATGAACTGATTTTAATTGCGTAAAAAACTCAGGGTTAAAAATATCGCCACGCGCATCACACACTGAGATTAAGATACTATTGGCCCCACCAAACTGCTTTTCATGTTTAGTGTAGACTTTCATATACTCATGATTTAAAGGTATATTTTTATTAAAAGAGGCATCAAGCTTGATTTGGCTTGCTTGAAATACTAAATAACAAGTGGTGATGATAAAAAGTAATAACACAGATAAACGATGGCGAAATACCAGTGCTTCAATTCGGGTTAAAAACGTTTCCATTTACTTCGACTCCTGGACTTGAATACCCACTTCACTTGCAAAAACAATGGTTTTATTATGTTTAACCGCAGAAAGGAGTGCTTTACCATCTGCATGCTGCTTTTTAACTATTTCTTTATTTTCAAAATGAAGGTAAACCCCATTGTTCGCACTTAATAAAGCACCTGTTTCGGTGACTAAAATTTGATTAACCGTCGATTGGCTTTGGGTATCAATTGTCAACCAATTCACACCTTCATCTTCACTAAAAAATACATTCCCGCGTAATCCAGCGACTAGCCATTGGCCATTGTTCAATACTTTAATATCAAAAAATGAACCCGGATAAATTTCTTCTAAACGTTGCCACGTTTTACCTAAATCTTCGCTTGTGGCAATCAAGCCTAACTCACCGACCATCAGCAGCTTTCCTTGATAAAAAGTGACTTGGTTAAGATGTGGCAAGATGGCATTGATTTCATTTAAATAAGCATCGTTATCACTTTGCTTTAATTCTTCTAAGAACTCGACGTCTTCATCATAAAGTAACGTTGACTGAAATTCGGATTGCCAGGTTTGACCTGCATCAGTTGTTCGATAAAAAAGCCCATACGCACCAATTGCTATGCCATTTTTGTTATCAAAAAACAAAATATCTAACAATGGTTTATCTACTTCTGGTTGATAATTTTGAAGCTGCCAAGTTAAGCCACCATCTTGCGAGTGTAAAATTGTTGCATCATGGCCTGTTGCCCAGCCTAATTGATCGTCAATAAAAAAAACCGATGTTAATAATACATTGACAGGCACCTGAGCCTGCTGCCAATTAATGGCATCTTTACTCGTTAATATATTGCCGTACTTCCCTACAGCAACAAGCCCCTGACCATGATTGACGATATCGGTTAATAAAGTCTGACTGGCTTTTTTCGCCATGATTGCAGCTTGAGGCTGCATAGGCTCAGCTAACGAAGAGAAGGACCCCAATAAAAAGAGAGTACACAACAGTAACTTCATAATTTAATACTTACCAAAAAAAACGGCCCGTAAGGGCCGTAGAGTTTATCTAAGACCTTCTCTACGAAGGGCGTTTGACGTAAATTCATTATCGTTGAATGACTGTGAAAAGTCATACATACGCTCTTCATTATCTAAACCGATAGCAAGATAACGTCGTGAATTTAAGTCATGGTAGACATCTAAAGTACTCCAATGAGTTGGCACTTCATAATAATTCACACCATGTGCCATTGCGACACGATAGAGCTGATCACGATTGTCGTACAAATCGGCAATATGGATCTGCCAGCTGTCTTCATCTATATAAAATACACGCTTTTTATAGATATGACGTGTGCTGTCTTTAAGATTCGCTTCAACAACCCATACACGATGTTTTTCATAACGTACGTGCTCTGGATTAATATGACCGGCCATTAAAATGTCATCATATTTCAGCGCATCGCTATGCAGTTTGTAGCTGTTATAAGGAATATAAAGCTCTTGCTTACCTTTTAGCTCCCACGTGTAACGGTTTGGCGAACCATTAAACATATCGAAGTCATCGGTTGTACGTAAACTATCTGACGCAGTGCCTGGTGCATCATACGCTACGTTTGGTGCACGACGAACACGGCGTTGACCAGTATTGTATGTCCAAGCCTGACGTGGTGTGAGTATTTGATCCATTGTTTCATGCACTAACAGCGCTGTTCCTGCTAAACGAGCAGGCTCTGTGACTGATTGCTTGAATTTGAATAAAATATTCGACGCCTGTAATGACTCAGGAGTCGCATCTTGTTCAGAGTATTTAACTAATAACTTCTCATCAAATCCAACCATATTATATGAACCTGAAGCAGTTGGAGCTGCTTGGCCACCATAACGTTGAATTGATAGCCCGCGATAACGAAGAATATGATTCCAAATAACTTCTAAGCCTGTTTTTGGAATTGGAAATGGAATACCGATTGCAGTATTTTTAATTCCATTCCCTTCTTCTACTAATTCAGCGTTAATAGAATACTTTTTAGTGGCGTCATAAATAAACTGCGGATAAGAAGCGCTTCGACGAGTTTGATACACATTCATTTTGAATGTATCAGGGTACGTATCGAACATCGCAATCTGACCAGGAGAAAGTAATGACTTGAACTGTTCTAAATTCGTTTTAGTTATCGTAAATTCGACTTTATCATCAGCAAAAGGGTCTGGGTGATGCATACCAACTTGATAGTTATCTGGCGATTTAACTAAACCACCATCCCATACAGGTATTGACCCATCCGCATTACCCGCTTTTTCAGCTCCTAAAGGAGTCAAATCAGCGCCTAATCTTGCCGCTTCTTCAGGTGTAAGCTTTGCTAATGCAGAACTTGTGGCAAATAACCCACATAATGCCACCGCAATTAGGGTAGGTTTTTTAATCATATTTATACCCTTAGATAGAATATTTAATGTTGAAAGAAACGTAATCGCGATCAGAGAAATTGTTAGTTTGACCGCCGCCCCAGAACGTGTTGTAACTAAAATCAACTGACCATGCGTTTTGGTAGTTGAAATTCATATTAAGACCAAGTGATTTGCGGTCTTCAATAAATAGATACATTGGATCTGGCGTAATACCATTTACGTCGTGAGAGAAAACAACTTTAGGTACAAAATTTACACCTGAAAATAAATTGTTATATTCACCTTTAGCAATTAAGCGATAACCCCAAGCAGATGCTGAAGGGAAAGGATTGGTTTCTGGACCATTTGAAAGTGCTTGATGTAAAAGCGTATAGTCTTGGCCTTCAACACCAACCATAGTGCCACTGCGCCCTGTACCTGCAACATTTAAGCGCATTTCATCATAACTTGGCATATCACTAATTGTGACACCGCCTACTTCACCCAATACAGCCCAGCTGTCAGCTCCCAAAGATGGCCCAAATAAATGTGCGGCCGTAAACTGAAGCTGCATCGTATCTGATGTAACATAACCTTGGGCAATTGAGCCTGGTGCAACGGTATCAATCTGAGATATTTGTGCAAAATCAGGGCGAATACCTGCAACAGCTAACTGCTCAGCCATACCCGCATACAGTAATTCAACATCATCGATTTGAAGAGGCTCATCTTCTCTGTAAGAAAATTCACCAGAAAATGCTGTTTCACCAATTGCAGTATTAAAGCTCAAACCATAAAGTTTAATATCTTCAGGGTATTCTAAAACGCCTTTAGTAAACGCTCCAAGCTGAGTGATATTATCTTCAGTGATAGCTGTCGATGCAATCATTGCTAAATCTTTAGCAATAGATGCTTGGGTAAAATCTGAAGCTTGTCCAGATATTAGCGGACGATTACTGTGATAATTGATGTAATACAGTGCAAATTCAGTGTCATTAAGCTCTGGTGCAAACCAGCCTAATTTAATACCAAATTGACCCGAATCTTTTGGTTCTTTAATCCCTGCATCACCTTTACCTCTAAGCGCGACTTTTGTTGGGTAAGCTAGGTACATATTCGCAAGCATCGCTTGCGCTTCTACACTTTGAGGATCAAGACCCTGCGCTTGTAACACAGAACCCCATTGCCCATAAAGAGAATTGAGGTTTGTTGTCAGGTGAGCAAGATCAATATCTGGGTTAGAGGTAAAACCTAGTTGAACATTGTTCTGATACCCATTCACAGCTCCGAAATCATTAGTCGAAAAATAGGTGCCAGCAACAGGCAATCTGGTTTCGTGCCATTCGTATTGATAATACGCTTCTAGCGTTAAATTTTCTGTGATGCCCAATGAAGCCCAAAGCATTCCAACTGGAATATAAGCTTCTTTTACTTCAGCACCTGGAGCTTTCAAACGATCGATATCGACTGGGTTAACACTGATACCGTGTGTTATGAGTGAGCTTTCACCCCAGTTTACAACTTGTTGACCGAGTCTGATAGAAAGTGGATTTTCTCCATCATTTAAATCAAAATCAGCATAAACAAATGCATCGAGTAAACGTAAGTCCGCACACACTTGCTCTTTGGCTTTCTTGTCAGAACATGGGTCAACTTGCGTTCCCGAAGTAGGGTTTATGTAAGCGCGATCACCATCCATCAATTCCATATCATAAAAATACATGAAACGAGTAAAGAAACCATAATTGTCTTTGCGTATGTTTAGCTCATGCGTGCCTTTTAATAATTGTGAAAAAGTATCACCTTTATCAAAATTTAAGTTCCCAGAGTCACCATTATTTGAATAGCTACCTTGCTGAGCCCACACATCGCTTGATGAGTAAATTGGATTTAAGGCGGCGTTGTAACCTGTCCAGTCAAAACGTGGGTGGTTACTTTTACCAATTTGGTCAAAATCACGATCTTCAACACGCATACTTGTACCGTATGAGAATGTTGAATCGAAAGTCACATCAAATTCACCTAGCTGAAAACTCGCTGCTAATACATTATGGCTAGAAAATGCCAAACACGCAGCTGTAATTCCTAGCGCTAGCTTATTCTTGACAAAAAGAGGTCTTTTTATCATTTTATCTCCCCCTTGTAACGGGTCACAGAGTGATCAAGTTATTGTTTTTAGTGTGCTTGTAACAATAGAAATCATTACAGGTAATTTCCAAGGTTGCAAGGTACAAATTATTTTTATAATTCTCAAGATGTACACTTCACATTGGTCTGACATCGTACCAGCTAATATATACACTTGAAAAGCCCAGAACACAAAACTTCTTTAACAAATACGTAACTAATTCAGTCTTTTTTGTTAATTTCCTGCGTTCTAACTCATTTTTTCTAGACTGACAAACTGATTTTCAGATGTTAAACGTAGTCTAAAGCGTCCTCGAATGCCTAACGTTGAAATAAAGGGACGAAATCTCTCCGCAGGTAATCGTATAGATTTTCTTTGCTCTGATATAACTTGAACAGATTTGACCGTCCCATGATAAAACTGCAAGCACTCTTCATAACTAATTGATACTGAAAAATAATACTCGTTCATAAACACGGTTACTTTAATGCATTGACGACTTTTTCATACAAATCAGGGCTTAAATTTGGTAACGACACTAAACGTTTTAATTGTGACTGAATTAACTCTTGACGCACTGTGTCTAAACGCTTCCAACCCATTAAAGGAGTGATCAATCGAGAGGCATTTTGTGGATTGATCTCATTCAGCTGGATCAATAAATCAGTTAACAATTGATAACCAGAACCATCTTTAGCATGGAAAAAAGCGGTATTAAAAAACGTAAAACTATTAACCAAAGCACGTACACGATTTGGATTAGCTATATCAAAACACGGATGTTGATACAGTTGTTGAATGTGTTTAATAACATCACCTTGCTTAATTAAAGCATTCACCGCTAACCATTTATCCATCACCAGCACATCTTTTTGCCACTTTTGTTCAAACTGGCTCAAAAATGAATGCATTAAAGAGTGTGACGATACTACCGCTGCATGTAATACAGCCAATACATCGGTCATATTGTTGGATTTAAATTGATTAATAAGTAACTCATTACCTTCTGAGACATCTACTTTTGCAATGTAATATAAACACACAGATTTAATGGCGCGCTGCCCGACTGCTTCAGCAGAAATGGCCCCGTGATCAGCTTGTTGGCGATACAGAGCAATAAACGATTCAGAAAACTCACTCGCGATTTCCGATTCGAATTGCTCAACAATGAGTAAAATGTCATCAATGGGTACGGTTTTAAACTGTGCGGCAATTGTTTCAAAAGTTGGCAGTTTTAATAACTCCGCTTTTAATTCTTTCTCAATTTTTTCATCAACAATGATATCTTGAATTAATTGAACGACATCGGCACTGAGCAGTTTATTAGGCTTAGTCAACACCGCGCCTTTAATAAGCTGAGTAAATAAGGTTTGTTGTGCATCCCACCGCGAAAATTCACTGTGGGCATGTTTCACAATAGTGATCAATTGTGATGTTTGATAATCATAATTAAGCAGACAAGGTGCTGAAAAATCTTCAAGTAACACAGGTGTCGGTGTTTGTAAAATATCTTCAAACACAAAGGTATGTTCAGAATCTGTTAAATTAAGAATATTTGAAATCGCTTGGCCATTATTTTGTAGAGCAAACACCTTTCCGTGTTCATCAAGTAATTGAATCGCAAACGGAATATGTAGATTCTGTTTGCTGGCTTGATCTGCAGTCAATGGATGATGTTGCTTGACCGTTAAATGGTAAGTCGCTGTCGTTGCATCATAATGATCAACGACAGAAAGCTCAGGAGTACCCGACTGACTATACCAGCGTTTAAATTGAGTCAGATCCACACCCGATGCATCACTCATTGCATTGACGAAATCATTACAGGTCACGGCTTGACCATCATGGCGTGCAAAGTAAAGATCCATCCCGGCTCTAAACCCGTTTTTACCCAGTAACGTGTGGATCATTCGAATCACTTCCGCGCCTTTGTCATAGACAGTAACGGTATAAAAGTTATTCATTTCGATCACTTTTTCAGGGCGGATTGGGTGAGACATCGGACCTGAATCTTCTGCAAATTGATGGGTTCTCATCACTTTGACTGCCGCGATACGATTGAGTGCCCGTGAACCTAAATCAGCACTGAATTCTTGATCACGAAATACCGTTAACCCTTCTTTCAGAGATAATTGAAACCAATCTCGGCACGTGACTCGGTTTCCAGTCCAATTATGAAAATATTCATGGCCTATGATTGACTCAATGGTATGGTAATCTTTATCTGTTGCTGTTTCTTGATTAGCCAACACACATTTACTGTTAAATATATTGAGCCCTTTATTTTCCATTGCGCCCATATTGAAAAAATCAACAGCAACAATCATATAAATATCGAGATCATACTCTAAACCGTAGACCTCTTCGTCCCATTTCATTGCTTGTTTCAATGAGGTCATAGCATGCTCAGATTTATCTAAATTACCTTTATCTACAAATAAAGCTAATTCAACTGTCCGACCACTTTGTGTGATAAACGTATCTTTGAGCACATCAAAGTCACCAGCAACTAATGCAAAAAGGTAACAAGGCTTCTTGTATGGATCTTTCCAAACAGTGAAATGCCGTCCATCTGCAAGCTCCCCTTCTTCGACTTTGTTACCATTAGACAATAGAAATGGAAATGAGCGGTCTGCAATCACTTTCACTTCATAAGTTGCCAATACATCAGGGCGATCTGGGAAGTAAGTAATTTTACGAAAGCCTTCAGCTTCACATTGGGTGCAATAAGCCCCACCCGATAAATACAACCCTTCCAACGATGTGTTTTTAAGTGGGTTTATTTCGGTGATAATCATTAACTCAAAAGAATCTTCGTCAACATTCAGTGTCATTGTCTCAGCATGGCACTGATAACTTTCTGTTTTCTGGCCATTGATTTTAACTTCAACAAGTGTCAACTCTACACCATCTAAAACAAACTGTGTCGCAGATGAATTTAATCGTGTAACTTTTGAAACGGCGACCACCCGAGTCGATTGTTCAAACAGATCAAAAGTGAGAGAAATATCATCGATAGTAAAATCAACTGGTTGATAATCTTTGAGGTATTTTGCTTGTGCAGCCATAAAAAATCGCCATTAAAAAGGCGCCCAAAGGCGCGATTTGATTATTTGTCTTCGACTAAGTGTTTAGGAGTAATCTTAAGAATTTTAATCCCTAAATATGCGTAAATTACTGCTAAAACTGGATTTATTAAATTAAAGAAGGCATAGACCGCATAGTCAAGAGGATTGATCGCCAAGACGCCTTGCATGTATGCACCACAAGTATTCCAAGGAATAAGCGGGCTCGTAATAGTGCCACCATCTTCTAGTGTCCGCGATAAATTAACCGTAGATAAGCCTCGCTTTTCATATTCTTTTTTGAACATTCTGCCAGGCATTACTATCGCCATATACTGATCTGCAGCAATCATATTAGTGCCAATACACGTGGCAATGGTTGCAGTAATCAACGAGCCGGTACTTTTTGCTACTTTTAAGATGCTTTGTACAAACACTTCTAAAAGGCCGACTTTCTCCATCACTGAGCCAAACAGCAACGCAATCATAATCAACCAGGTCGTATTAAGCATGCCTGCCATACCACCGCCACTTAACAAGCTATCCATACTGGCATCACCTGTGACAATACTAAAACCATCAAAAAACGCAGTCCAAACTAGCTTGATACTGCCTACTAAATATGAGTCAGTGGCACTAATCTGTGCGTTGATTAAATCTTGTTGAAAAATCAACGCCCATGCAGCGCCTAAAGTCGCACCAATCGCTACCGCAGGAAATGCTGGCATCTTTTTTAATGCTAAAAAGAGTAAAACAGCAAGCGGAACTAACATGATTAAACCAATATTAAAATTACCTTGTAAAATTTGGTTTATTTCATCAATACGCGATGCTTCAGCCACATCCGCTGCATTAAATCCCATAAAGACAAATATAATCACTGCAATGACAAAACTTGGTACAGTGGTCCATAACATATGATGGATATGATCAAATAAATTGGAGCCCGCTACAGCCGGGGCTAAATTTGTTGTTTCTGATAATGGGCTTAATTTGTCACCAAAATATGCACCTGATATCACGGCACCTGCGGTGACCACCTGATCAAGCCCTAATCCAGTTGCAACGCCTAATAATGCAACCCCTATTGTTGCCGCTGTTGTCCAAGAACTACCAATACTCATCGCGACGATTGCACATAAGATACAACTGGCAGCATAGAACCAACTCGGATTAATCACTTGTAAACCATAATAAATCAAGGTTGGAACTGTTCCCGAAAGTAACCAAGTTCCGATGAGTGAACCAACCATAAATAAGATTAAAATTGCACCGAGAGATAATGTGATCCCTTTGATCATCGCATCCTCGAGTACATCCCAACTAAAGCCATTTTTTAGCCCTATCAATAAAGCAATGGCTGTCGAAAATAAGAGCGCGATTTGATTGGGTCCACTCGATGAACTATCGCCAAATAGATAGACGGAGCCGCCAAGAGAGATAATTAGAAATAAGACGGGAATGATGGCATCCGTCAGGGTTGCTTGTTTGATTGCTTGCACTGGGTAACCTCTGTTAAAACACTCTGTAGATCTGATTTATTGTTATTTATATCGATCATTGTCGAGCGTGATTGCGTGTAGATTTTAATAATTTATCGGCACAGTATATCAAAGTATAAAATGGATAACTGCTTAGAACTTCGGCATTTAAAGAATAAAGAGGCATAAAAAAAGCGCCGAAGCGCTTTTTTTACTTTTTGGCGTATCGCCCGTATTTTATAAAGTCAGACGTGATTTGAGCCGTTTCCTCTAAAAACGGATCTAATTCAGAAATAATGTCTGGGACATCGTCTAGTTTTTCTATCTGCGGTTGACCTAAGCGTTTTAATCGCTCATTGGTACGTTTAAGCGCGAGTTTATCATTATCATCACGTTCAGAGACGCGTTGCTTCTCTAATAAAGAAATCGTTTTACGATCTTTTTCTTCTTTATAACGTGATATATCGTCAAAGACATAATCAAACTCCGGCTCAGCTTTAATTCGCTCATCATGCTTTTGCTGTAAAAACGTAATAGCCGAGTTCAAATTAGCCAATGAGTTATATTTCGCGTTGGCAATTTGATCCCAAGGAAGCGCATTATCTTCTTGGCTTTCACCCCAGTCCGCAGGATCGATTGGCGATGGCAGTGAAATATCTGGGATCACCCCTTTATGCTGCGTACTGCCACCATTTATTCGATAAAACTTAGCGATCGTGTATTGCACGCTGCCAAGCTCTTTGTCGTATAAATCGTAATTGCGTCCAAGGCCACGGTGCTGTTGCACTGTACCTTTACCAAATGTTTGTTCACCAACAATCACAGCACGGCCATAATCCTGCATTGCTGCTGCAAAAATTTCAGAGGCTGATGCTGAATAACGGTCAACTAATACTGTTAATGGGCCATCATAAAAAGTGACGCCATCTGTATCTTTTTGCTGCTCAACACGTCCATTTAATGTATGGATTTGGACAACAGGACCTTGGTCAATAAATAAACCTGTTAGTTGAGTCGCTTCATATAACGAACCACCGCCATTTTGACGCAAATCAATAATAATGCCATCGACTTGCTCTTCTTTAAGTTTGGTCAGTTCTTTTTTGACATCTTTAGACAAGTTATTGTAAAAACCAGGGATATCAATCACACCGATTTTCGTATCTAGTTCAGTGTATTTAGGTTCAAATACAGATGATTTAACGGCCTTATCTTCTAATCTAATTTTATCACGGGTAATTTCGACTTCAGAAGGCGTTCCATGGGCATCAACGCCTTTTAAATACTGCAGACGAACTTTAGTCCCCTTCGGGCCTTTAATTAATTCAACGACATCATCTAAACGCCAACCTATCACATCAACATATTTTTCAGAGCCTTGTGCGACACCGATAATGCGATCGTTCGCTTTAATTTTTTCAGATTTATCTGCTGGGCCACCCGGCACTAAACTGCGGATAACCGTATAATCTTCATCATACCCAAGTACAGCACCGATCCCTTCAAGTTCAAGATCCATGTCCATTTTAAATTGCTCTGCACGACGTGGAGATAAGTATGAGGTATGCGCTTCAATGCTACGTGCAAAAGAATTCATTGCAATTTGGAATGCATCTTCGCTATTAGTTTGAACTAAACGTTTAAGTGTATAGCTATAACGTTTTTCAAGAACGTCTTTAATTTCGTCCCAATTTTTTCCGGTTAACTTGAGCCTAAGTGCATCATATTTAACCTTTTGACGCCAAATTTCGTTCAACTCTTCAGTTGTTTTTGGCCATGGCGAATCTTCACGATCAAAGTAATACAAATCATCTGCGTCGAACGTCATTTCCGTATTAAGTAATGCAATTGAATACTGGTAACGCTCAAAACGTCGTTTTAAACTGACATTAAACACATCAAATGCAAAATCTAACTTGCCCGTACTGAGCGAGTTATCAACTAGGTTGCGGTATTTTTCAAAGCTATCGACATCAGACTGTAAAAATATCCGACGGTTATAATCGAGGGACTCGATATAACGGTCGAATATTTCTGACGAAAGCTCATCGTTCAATTGAATAAGCTTATAATGAGCACGAGTAAAAAAGTTTGTCACTCTTTTGCTAGCGGTACTATGTTGACTTTCTTGTTTTAAAACAGGTAAATCAGCGAGTGTTATATTGTCTACTTTAGCAAAGGTATTGAATGCTAAAAATGCTGCTGCAATAGGAATGAGTTTGAACTTTTTACTCATACATCGTCTCCTTAGATTGAATACAGACTATCAGCCTTAATTTTCACCTGCATACCGGTTGCTAGAATGACGTGGATTTCTTCCTTATTGATTTCTGTAATCGTGCCGTTAATCAGCGCTTGGCCTAGTTTAACTTTAACTAGTTCATTCACTTTAATTTTATCAGCAGGTAAGGCTTCCATCTTTCCAGTACGGCGAGGCGCTTTTTCTTGTTTAGTCTTACTAGAACCTACTTTAGTTCCTTTACTTGCAGAAGTATCTGAAGAATGAGGTTTCTTTTTGTAAGATTTTTTGTCTGCATCTTGTTTTGGACGCTGTTGCTTTTTGCGCTGTGCAAACTTCGCACGGCTTTCTTCAAGTGCTTTAACTGCATGATCAATATGCTCTTGCTCAACTTTTTCACAGTCGTTGCCGTCAAGATCAATGCGGAATTCGTGTTTTGTTACAGCTTCAAGGTAACGCCAATTTGACGTGTATTTACGAAGAGCTTGACGAACTTGTGTTTTACTCACAGTTTCATCGCCTTCAATACGCGCGGCGACATCTTTAAAAATTCCTACTTTAAGCGGCTTTATGCCGTCTTTTTCAGAAAAACAGTTTGGAAACTGCTTATATAGGTAACCTAATACCTCAGTAACATCTTTTAGCTTGTTAGTGGTGTCCATGTTTAAAACCTTTGTTTACATCTTTTCATCAAGTGACGAAAGGACATATTGATTAACCCAGTCGATCAGTTCTTCAAAGTCTGCCTCTAAGATAGCAGTATCTCCTCGAAGAACATCCCAAATGCCAGTAATAATTTCTTCAATCAATTCGCATGATGTGTCTTCAGGAATTTGCTGCCACGCTGCATGAATTAACTCATTCAGATTTTCAGCTACCTGTTCTTCATCACCTTCCCAATCACCAACATCTTGATCAGAATAAAGAAAATCTTGAACGTTTAATAAGTCTTTCATTAAAGCTGTTGCTCAAAAGTACGAATTAATTGCTCGAGTCCCGCTTGGTCCTCAGCATCAAAACGATTGTAAATTGGGCTATCAATATCGAGAACCGCTATTACTTTGTTATCCTTAATAATAGGAATCACAATTTCAGAGTTTGAAGCAGCATCACAGGCGATATGACCCGCAAATTGATGAACATCATCAATTCGTTGCGTTTCATTTAGTTGTGCAGCAGTACCACACACGCCTTTACCAATAGGAATACGAATACAAGCTGGATTTCCTTGAAAAGGACCTAACACCAACTCATCGTCATTATCCACTAGGTAAAAGCCAGCCCAATTAATATCTTCTAAGCTCATGAATAATAATGCACTAATGTTAGCCATATTCGCGACCACATTACGTTCACCAGCAATTAATCCCTCAGCTTGCTGTACGAGAGACTGATAAAATGCATTTTTTTCCATACGGTACAACTATTAAAAAAATAATACAGCTGCTTAAGGTACTCTTTCAAGGAAGGAAATGAAACCTCTAGCGAACAAAAAAACGTTAAAATCAGGCTAAAAAGGTTACTTTGTCTATTTACTAATCAAGCGTTTTGATTCACTCATCGGCCAGACACTTTTATGCATCTTAGACTTGAATGTTTTTTCTAAGCGTAAACAAAAATAAACCGCCAGCAAGGAGTGACATAACAGTGTTGACTAAAAATATCGCCCCACCTGAAGCACTAAAAACATACGAAAACACCGCACCACCTAACATAGCCACAGTTAAAATACTTGAATAAGACACTTTATCACGCTTTATTAAAAACAAATATGCAGGCACCACACACGCAGCCATGGTTAAGCCAACAATATGAGCATTAGACAATGCAGTCATTAAAATTGAAAAAAACAGCTGAGAATCAGCTTGTTCAATACTTAAACAGTAATACACACCAATCATTGATCCCACCAAAATTGGCGACAACAATGAATAAAGAATACTTTTTAAAATGGACGACTTCATAAACAACACTCTTTACTTAAATTAAAGTTAGCATCGCTTATCAGTTATGACTTGCCTAGCAGACAAAAGTCTAATACTGAATTTGAAACAAAAAAAAGCCACTCAATGAGTGGCTGGGGAAGGAAGTGGCGGAGAGATAGGGATTTGAACCCTAGATAGGCTACAAACCTATGCCGGTTTTCAAGACCGGTGCATTCGACCACTCTGCCATCTCTCCGTCATAATACGTGTTGTATATAACTGGTCGGTTGTAACGCCTTGGCACTACAATACAAATTTAGTGGCGGAGAGATAGGGATTTGAACCCTAGATAGGCTACAAACCTATGCCGGTTTTCAAGACCGGTGCATTCGACCACTCTGCCATCTCTCCGCTGCGGGGTGCATATTAGTTAAGTGCCCGCTATTTGTGAAGTGTTTTTTTTCATTTTAGTGTTAAGTGCTCAAAAATCGGCTTGTTTGTTTAATTCCCATGCAATATATTGAAAAAATTCATGCCCTCCCCCACATATCATATTGAACTTTGTCGATAATCAGCGAACTAACTAGATGGTATTTCAGTCGGTTGATTGCTCTGGGCAACAAGACTTGTTAATCTTTACCTGATTTTTATAACTTTGAAACTGACACAGGAACGAGTTTCACACAAGGAGTCCTATTATGGGGTTTAATCACGCTTATACATCCGAGAAATCGGCTAGCTCAATCCTCGATACCAATAAAGTATTACGTAATACGTATATGCTTCTGGGTATGACACTCGCCTTCAGTGCAGTGACCGCCGGTGTATCGATGACACTAAACCTACCTTATTTCATGGGTATCGTGTTTAGTTTGATTTCGTTTGGTTTGCTGTTTGTTGTTAATAAAAAAGCTGACAGTGCATCAGGTATTTTTTGGATTTTCGCTTTTACTGGTTTAATGGGAGCTTCATTGGGTCCATTACTCAACCATTATGCAGCGATGCCAAGTGGCCCAATGTTAATCATGCAGGCATTAGGCTCTACAGCACTGGTATTTTTTGGTTTATCTGCCTATGCAATGACAACGAAAAAAGACTTCTCTTATCTAGGTGGCTTCCTAATGATAGGGTTGTTAGTGGTCATTGTTGCAAGTTTAGTCAACATCTTTATTGGCAGTAGTATTGCCTTTTTAGCGATTAATGCCGCTGTCGTCTTTATTATGTCTGGGCTAATTTTGTTTGACACAAGTCGAATTATCAATGGTGGTGAGACAAACTACATTCGTGCGACAGTGTCTCTTTACTTAAATGTCTATAATTTATTCACCTCAATGCTTCACTTACTTGGTGCATTCGGTGGAGATGATTAATTTTTGAAACCTGTTAAACTAGCCCCGTTATTTCGGGGCTTTTTTATAGGTGAATTTTGGCTAGCTTTGTTCTTTCTCTTCACTCCAGTCAATCTGACTACACAAGCGCGCAAAACTTAATTCAGTTTGCTGATGCGGCATTGGATGCAGATCATTCAATCAAAGCGATATTTCTTTATCAAGATGCAGTGTGGCATGCAAGCCCACACATCGTTACTCCAACTGACGAATATCAACTCAATCAGCAATGGCAACGATTAGCAGGCCGTGATATCCCACTTTTATTATGTGTGACTGCCGCTGAAAAACGCGGGGTGAACCTCACAGCAACCGCCCCGTTTACTGTGGCAGGATTGGCCGAGTTTGCAATGATTACAGCCAAAACTGACAAGTGGATACAGTTTAAATGAAACATATTTTAGTGATTAATCACAGCAGTCCATTTTTACATCAAAACGGCAGAGAGGCACTCGATACGGCGTTGATTTTTGCTGCCATCGATCAGCATGTTTCTGTATTATTTCAAGGCGATGCAGTGCTGTGCCTAAAACCAGACCAACAACCGCAAGCCGCGCAGTTGAAAGATTACTTCAAAACGCTCAAAACATTAGATCTCTACGATGTAGAACATCTCTATGTTTGTCAACAATCACTGGATGACTACCAGCTCCAAACTGAATCACTGTCCCTTGCCGTTACACCACTCAATGCATCTGAAATCAAGACGCTGATTGAACAGCAGGAGCATATCGTCACGTTATGACATTACATATTATTTCAAAAACATCTCAGCATGTATCCTTATACAGGTTAAAGTCGCTCGTTTCAGCTGACGATACCGTGCTACTTATTGCTGATGCCTGCTATGATTTTGCTCGCTATCAACAAATCAATGGGCAACACTTATTTTTGTTGGCACCAGATGCCACAGCGCGTTTATCGACAGATGACCTAGCGCAGCTTAACACCATTACACATTCTCAATGGGTAGAACTAACACTGACTCATCAACAAATTATTTCGTGGTAACTATGCTTATTCATCAACACATTGAAATCGAAACAGATAAAGAGGGCTATCTACTCAATAGCACTGACTGGAGCCAAGACTTAGCTGAACAAATTGCAGAACTTGAGCAAATCACGCTAACCGAAGCACACTGGGAAGTGGTCAATTTTGTCAGAGAGTTTTATATTGAATTTAACACTAGCCCTGCTATTCGCATGTTGGTAAAAGCAATGGCAAAAAAACTCGGCGAAGATAAAGGGAACAGCATGTATCTGTATAAATTATTTCCTAAAGGCCCAGCCAAACAAGCAACAAAAATTGCTGGCTTACCTAAACCTGCCCGATGCATTTAAGCCCAATCTAGCAAGTGCACCAACACTTGCTAGAATCACTCGAGTTCAGTCTCTAAACCCGTTACTATTAATGAATAATTATTTTCAGAGTACTCATGTGCCACATTCAATTTCCTTGCGCCAACCTCTGTCAGTGTTAGTCGTTATCCATACTGTCAATAAATCATGCTTATTAATTCAACGTGCTGACGACCCAAATTTTTGGCAATCTGTCACAGGGGGGATCGAGCATACAGAAACGCCTCTTGAAACGGCTTATCGGGAGCTAAAAGAAGAAACGGGCATCGATGCGCATGCTTTGGGTTTAACAATTATTGATAAGCACAAAACAAATCAGTATCAAATCCGAGATTGTTGGCGCCATCGTTATCACGACAATGCGCTCATCAATACTGAACATGTCTTTACTATATGTGTGCCTGATGAGGTAGCAATTATCCTCGATCCCTCTGAGCACACTGATTATATCTGGCTGCCACAACACGCCGCCGCAGATAAAGTCTGGTCTGAGAGCAACAAAAATGAAATTTTAGCTCTTTAGATTAAAGTGTTTAAACACTGGCTCTATGCATAAAAAAACACCACATAACGTGGTGTTTTTTATAAAAGTAACCGTTACTCTTGTGGGATACGGACCCACCCTTCCATCAGCACCCGAGCGCTGCGACTCATAATTGCACGTTCAACTTGCCATTGCTCATCGACACACAGCGCTTGTGCGCCAACTTTAAGCGTCCCTGATGGGTGACCAAATGTGACAGCCGTACGCTCTTTTCCTCCTGCGGCAATATTGACTAAACTGCCAGGAATTGCTGCCGCGGTTGCGATGGCCACAGCTGCCGTGCCCATCATAGCGTGATGCAGTTTGCCCATAGATAACGCGCGCACATTGACATCAATAGCCGATTGCTCAATGACTTTGCCACTCGAAGAGACATAACCTTTGGCAGGCGCAACAATCGCTACTTTGGGAGTATGTTGGCGGCTTTTTGCCTCATCAAGATCACTAATCAAGCCCATTTTTAACGCACCATGCGCACGAATTGTTTCAAAGCGCGCGAGGATAGCGTCATCATTATTAATATCGTCTTGCAACTCGCACCCTGTAAAACCCAGATCCGAAGCATTTAAGAAAATAGTCGGGATCCCCGCATTGATGAGTGTGACGTTAAATTCACCTACTCCAGGCACCACTAACCGATCAATAATATTACCTGTTGGGAACATCGCCCCTTCGCCATCTGCAGGATCAACAAACGCAACTTCAACTTCTGCAGCAGGAAACGTCACTCCATCTAACTCAAAGTCGCCCGTTTCTTGAACTTGACCATCAGTGATAGGTACCTGAGCAATAATCGTTTTTTTAATATTAGCTTGCCAAATCCGCACAGTTGCCAAACCATTTTCGGGTAAGCGGTCTTTATCAACAAGGCCATTGCTAATTGCAAATGAGCCAACTGCAGCGGTTAAGTTTCCGCAGTTTCCACTCCAGTCAATAAATGGCTTATCAATCGCGACTTGGCCAAACAAATAGTCAACATCGTGATCTGTTTGGGTACTTTTTGACAAAATCACTGTTTTGCTGGTGCTTGATGTCGCACCGCCCATGCCATCAGTCTGCTTCCCATATGGATCAGGGCTCCCAATCACCCTTAATAACAGCGCATCACGGGCAGCCCCTGGCACTTGAGCAGCAACGGGTAAATCGCTCAGGTTAAAAAACACCCCTTTACTAGTTCCGCCACGCATATAGGTTGCAGGAATTTTAATTTGTGGTTTAAACGCCATTCTTGGCCTCCAAAATAGCACGCCTCAAGCCAAGCTTGAGGCAAATAACATTAGGCCTGCTCAGATTCAAGGAAATCTTGCGCAAAACGCTGCAATACACCACCAGCAGAATAAATTGACACTTCTTCAGCGGTATCTAATCGGCACTTAACCGTCACTTCATTTTTTGAACCATCGAGACGATTAATCACTAAAGTAAGCATGGCTCCCGGTGTTGGTTGACCGATGACATCATACGTTTCGGTGCCATTAATGTGGTGGGTATGGCGGTTCTCACCTGCAACAAACTCTAAAGGCAATACACCCATTCCCACTAAGTTTGTACGATGGATCCGCTCAAAACCTTCCGCAACAATCACTTCTACACCCGCTAGGCGCACCCCTTTGGCTGCCCAATCTCGTGAAGAGCCTTGGCCATAATCAGCTCCCGCGATAATAATCAACGGTTGTTTGCGCGTCATATACGTTTCAATCGCTTCCCACATGCGCATTTGCTGCCCTTCAGGCTCTAAACGTGCTAACGAGCCTTGTTTCACTTGGCCGTTTTCGGTCACCATTTCATTAAACAATTTAGGATTAGCAAACGTGGCACGTTGGGCAGTTAAATGATCGCCACGGTGGGTCGCATACGAATTAAAATCGGCTTCAGGCAGCCCCATTTTATCGAGATATTCCCCAGCGGCACTGTTTAACTGAATTGCGTTTGACGGTGATAAATGATCGGTCGTGATATTATCCCCAAGTACCGCTAACGGTCGCATACCTTTCATAGTACGCTCACCCGCTAATGCACCTTCCCAATATGGCGGGCGACGAATATACGTACTTTGAGGGCGCCAATCATACTGCGGATTAATGTGGTCACCATATTCCACTTTTAAGTCAAACATTGGGTTATAAACGCTTCTAAATTGCTCAGGTTTTACAGCACTGGCAACCACTGCATTAATTTCATCATCCGTAGGCCAAATGTCTTTAAGGGTGATCGGCTCACCACTGTGGTCATAGCCTAAAATATCTTTCTCAATATCAAAACGAATAGTGCCAGCAATCGCATAAGCAACCACCAGCGGAGGAGAGGCTAAAAACGCTTGATTTGCATGGGGGTGAATTCGCCCATCAAAATTACGATTACCAGAGAGCACAGCTGTGGTATACAGTTTGCGCTCTAACACTTCTTGTTGAATCACAGGATCAAGCGCCCCACTCATACCATTACATGTCGTACAAGCAAAGGCGACAACACCAAAACCTAAATCTTCTAGTTCTGGCAATAAATTAGCTTCTTCTAAATACATTTGAACGGCTTTTGAGCCCGGTGCCAAAGATGATTTCACCCACGGTTTACGTGTTAAACCTTTTGCATTCGCATTACGGGCTAATAATCCAGCCGCAATCATGTTGCGTGGGTTGCTGGTATTGGTACAACTGGTGATCGCTGCAATAATTACTGCGCCATCAGGCATGTTATCACCATCGCTTTCAACCACGCCGCTAATCCCACGTGCCGCAAGCTCTGTGGTAGGCACACGATTATGCGGGTTAGAAGGACCCGCAATATTGCGACACACACTACTCAAATCAAACTGTAAAGTGCGTTCGTACTGGGCATCTGTACACTCATCAGCCCATAAACCTGTTTGTTTTGCATAAGTTTCAACTAGCTTAACTTGCTCATCTTCACGGCCAGTTAGTCGCAAATAATCAATGGTTTGCTCATCAATATAAAACATGGCTGCGGTGGCGCCATATTCTGGTGTCATATTAGAAATAGTCGCCCGATCACCAAGCGTTAGGTGTTTTGTGCCTTCTCCATAAAATTCAAGATACGAGCTCACCACTTTTTCAGCGCGTAGAAATTCTGTCAATGCCAATACAACATCTGTTGCTGTGATCCCCTCGGCAGGTTTCCCTATCAACTCAACGCCTATGATGTCTGGTAAACGCATGTAAGATGCACGCCCTAGCATCACGCTTTCAGCTTCAAGCCCCCCAACCCCAATGGCAATCACGCCTAGCGCATCAACCATTGGTGTGTGGCTGTCGGTACCCACTAAGGTATCAGGAAAAGCCACTCCGCCTCGGCTTTGGATGACAGGCGACATCCGCTCTAGATTGATTTGATGCATAATGCCGTTCCCTGGCGGGATCACATCGACATTTTTAAACGCGGTTTTAGTCCAATTAATAAAATGAAAACGATCATCGTTCCGGCGGTCTTCAATAGCGCGGTTTTTAGCAAATGCGTCTTTGTCAAACCCGGCATGTTCAACAGCCAATGAGTGATCAACAATCAATTGAGTCGGCACAACTGGATTCACTTTTGACGGATCACCGCCTTTTTCAGCAATTGCATCACGTAAACCAGCCAAATCAACCAAAGCTGTTTGGCCTAAAATATCGTGGCAAACAACACGAGCAGGAAACCATGGAAAATCTAAATCACGTTTGCGCTCGATTAATTGCCTTAGTGAATCGTTAAGCATTTCGGGTTCACAGCGACGCACTAAGTTTTCAGCCAATACTTTTGAGGTATAAGGAAGTTTTGCGTACGCGCCGGCTTCTAATGCGTTAACCGCAGCTTGCGTGTCAAAATAGTCTAAAGAGGTGCCGGGTAAGGGTTTGCGAAATTGGCTATTCATAATATGTTCCAAATAAGTGACGGCGAAATACCAGACGAGGTGAAATACACTTTGTTATGTTGTTGGTGTGACATTTACAACTTGTCAGGCACAAAACAGTGCCCTTATTTGGCAATAAGGGCACACACTTGATTAACGCTCGTTAAGAGGCGTAACTTTACGAGGTTCAGATCCGATATAATCTGCACTTGGGCGGATGATACGGTTGTTGGCACGTTGCTCCATCACATGCGCTGCCCAACCTGTTACCCGTGAGCACACGAAAATAGGCGTGAATAATTTAGTTGGAATACCCATAAAGTGATACGCCGATGCGTGGAAGAAATCAGCATTACAGAATAATTTTTTCGTATCCCACATATATTCTTCACACGCGACAGAAATATCATATAACGATGTATTACCAAATTCATGAGCCAGTTTTTCTGACCACTGTTTAATAATCACGTTACGCGGATCTGATTCGCGATAAATTGCATGACCAAAGCCCATGATTTTTTCTTTGCGTTCAAGCATGCCCGCCATTTGGGTTTTTGCATCTTCAGGAGAAGTAAACTTTTGGATCATATCCATCGCAGCTTCATTCGCACCACCATGCAGTGGACCACGAAGAGAACCAATTGCCCCTGTTACACATGAAAACATATCTGACAATGTAGAAGCACATACACGCGCGGTAAAAGTCGAGGCATTGAATTCATGCTCAGCATATAAAATCAATGATACATCCATTACTTTACGATGCTGCTCTGATGGCGTGTTACCACTGAGTAATTTCAAGAAGTGACCACCGATAGACTCTTCATCCGTTGTACATTCAATCTCGATATTCTCATGACTAAAGCGATACCAATAACACATGATGGCTGGAAACGCGGCCAACAATCGATTAGCCGCGGTGTGTTGCGCTTCAAACGTTGTTTCTGGTTCTAAGTTACCTAAAAAAGAGCAACCGGTACGCATCACATCCATCGGATGTGCATCGGCAGGAATACGTTGTAAGACTTCTTTTAGTGCCTGTGGTAAATCACGTTGCGACTTTAAGGCTGCCTTATATTCGCTCAATTGCGCAGCGGTTGGTAATTCACCATTAAATAATAAGTACGCGACTTCTTCAAACGTGGCATTATCGGCTAAGTCGGATACATCGTAACCACAATAAGTCAACCCTGAACCTGATTTACCCACAGTACACAATTTTGTTTCACCAGCACTTTGACCCCGTAAGCCTGCACCACTTAGTTTTTTATCTGTCATATTAAAGCCCCTAATTTTGTTAGTGTCGTTTGTCTTAATGACACTCATCCTATTGATATATTTTTATACTGCTTTACTTGTTTTTGCCTTCAGCAAACAACGAATCAAGCTTTTGTTCGTAATCGTGGTAACCCAAATATTTGTATAAATCCATGCGTGTTTGCATGCTGTCGACCACAGCTTTTTGATCGCCTTGTTCGAGAATTGACGCATAAACAGATTCTGCTGCTTTATTCATCGCTCTAAATGCTGACAGTGGATAAAGCACCATGCTCACTCCCCATTCGCCTAATTCATCTTTGTTCCAAAGCTCAGTCTGACCAAACTCTGTAATATTCGCTAAAATTGATACATCTAATGCGTCGCTAAAGGCACGATAATGCTCTTCTGTTTTGACCGCTTCGGCAAAAATACCATCGGCACCTGCTGCAACATAGGCTTTGGCTCGCTCAATTGCGGCCTCTAACCCCTCTTGAGCAAACGCATCGGTCCGTGCCATGATAAAAAAGTCCGGATCAGTTCGCGCATCAACCGCCGCTTTAATGCGATCAACCATTTCTTCAGTTGATACAATGGCTTTATTTGGGCGATGACCACAACGCTTTTGAGCTACTTGATCTTCAATGTGACACCCAGCAGCACCGGCTTTGGTCATTTCTTTCACTGTGCGTGCAATGTTAAATGCCCCGCCCCAACCTGTATCAGCATCCACTAATAACGGCAGGCTGCTTGCCGCAGTAATACGGCGGATGTCTTCTAACACATTATCAAGGCTAGTCATGCCAAGATCAGGCAGACCATAAGACGCATTGGCAACACCGGCTCCAGAGAGGTAAATAGCCTGATGTCCCAACTGCTCAGCCATAATTGCGCAATACGCATTAACAGTGCCGACTATTTGCAGTGGCTTGTTTGCTGCGAGGGCAAGTCTGAATTTTTTTCCTGCTGACATGTAAATCTTCTCCTAAGTCTTTTACTCAATTTGAACGGTTAGAGTCGCTAGGTGGCATCTGCGGCCACATTAAATTTTGTTTCGATATTCGCACCTGATGAGGCAATGTGACGCTTCATCAATAACTCAGCTAATTCGCCATCTTTTGCAGCAATCGCGTTAATGATGGCCAAATGCTCATCAAACGCACGGCTAACACGGGGGCCATTCATGCCCATTTGCACACGGTACATTCGAATTAACTGATAAAGCTCATTGCATAACAGGTGGATCAGATGGCTATTTTTACTGCCTTTGATGATGCGATAATGAAAGTCTAAATCACCCGCTTCTTGATAATACGATTCACCTTGTTTAACCCGCTGCTCCGTCAAGTGCAAATCAAGCAAAGCTTTTACTTCTGATACTTCTTCATCAGACATCATCTGCGCAGCCAGCCGACAAGCAAGCCCTTCAAGAGAAGCACGCACCTGGAAAATTTCTTTTAGTTTTGTTTCAGTCAAGGCGACGACGCGACTGCCTACATTGGCTTTACGTTCGACTAAGTGACAACTTTCCAAGCGATTGAGCGCTTCGCGTAAAGTTGCGCGGCTGACCCCGTAGCGTTTTGCTAATTCTGGTTCAGAAATCTTGCTACCCTGAGGGATATCACCTTCAACAATTGCCTGACGAATGTCGACAAAAACTTTATCTGATGCTGTTTTAACGCTGTTATCTGAATCCATTGGTTATCATTGTCGACAATTAATGAATCGAACTATGGGTGATGACAACCAGTAAGTCAAGTGACACTTTTAATAATTGTCGACAATCAACCTATAAAAATGCCAATAAATGCCATTTACACGCATATAAACACAAAATAATTAGACAATTTGATGGTTTATTCTGCAAAACAATGATTATTCATAACTGAGACAGGTTCATTTATTGAACAATGTCGATTACACTCAATTGTTCAAACAGCCTCAATAGGTTGTAAGCCAACACGGCTAATTAATTACAAAGGATCACTCTAGATGGCTCTAGACTACAGATTTAGTCTCACAGTGTTTATTATCTTAGTTTTATTGCAAGGCTGCGGGGGCAGCACGCATTCTGAAGCTATAAACAATGAACAAAACAGCATTGTCGACATCAATAACAATCTCGCTATTACAGACAATACCAATGTCAGTGCTTTTAGAATTCTCCTCTTTGGTAATAGCCACATTGCAGGCCAAGGCTCTTTGATTACCACGTTAATCCGCCACGCAAACCCTAACGTCACCACATTGACTCAATCACTCAGTGGCGGTTATTTAAGCGAGCAACTCACTCAGTCTGCGGCCATTAACACTCTTGAAGATAACAATTGGACACATGTCATCTTACAAGGCCAAAAGTATTCACAATCAGGGACCATAGAGTACAGCACCACCGCAGCCCAAACACTGATCGCAAAAACAAAATCCCTCGGCGCAACCCCTATTTTATTTCCTGAGCACCCTCAAAAAGGCAACAGCACAGAAGCTCAACGAGTCTACGATATGCATCAGTCAATCAATGAACAACAACGTAGCTGCGTCGCACCTGTTGGCCTTGTTTGGGATTACGCCATGGCTCAACGCCCTGACTTGTCTTTTCATAGCAAGGATGGCAATCATGCCAACCCACTCGGCAGCCTCTTAACAGCCATGGTGTTTTATGAAACGATCACAGGTCAGCCAGCAGAATTATTGCCTATCATTTCTGAGCTGAATATTGACGGCCCATTACAACAGTAATTAGGTCAATGGGTGTCTGTTGTATTGGCAAATCATCCACCCTGTTCCTTTTAGCCTAAAAGCTGTTTTGTGATTTTGATGGCTCCTTCTTAGCGCCATGCAAACAAAATCGAACATTTAAAATGTTGAACACGTTGCACGTCCATCCGTATCATCTCTTAATTGAAATAAAACACGGATGGAAAATATGAATAAATTATCACTACTTGTGGCGGCGTTTAGTACCAGTATGCTTACCCTGCTGAGCGGCTGTGGCGGGGAGACTATCATTGACAAAATAGACGAAGGTGAAGTGGACATCACCTTTGTGAATAGCCTTGATGATATGAGCAATTTTCATTTAAAGCGCAATGATATTTTACGAAAAAGTGATGTCGACAATTTATTCGAAGATAAATACAGCATTGTCAGCGATGTAGAAAAAAATAGCGCCTCGACTTCTTATCGCTATCGCTACAGTTTAATTGAAAATTCCATTCATGTCGGTGTGATTGATAGTTTGAACTTAAGCCAGTCAGCCCATACAAACCACACTTTATCCAACAAACATCAGTATTGGGCGATAGCTTGGCATAATGGCAATGATTACGCGATGACAAGCATTAAAAAAGCCCCCTCAAACCAAAGTGGTGTCTATAAAATACGAGTGTTTACCCATCAGGATCTCAGTTTTACTCTCAATGGGGTCGCGCAAAATAATAAAATCCAAGCAGGTAAAGTGACTGACGCTTTATCTATCACCCAATGTGCAGATGGTTTAATTATTGATGACAATCCCATTGATTTATGTAGTGGCGACTTTGGTCAATCGTATTTAGTCATTGCTGATGCCACTGGTTTAAGACTCTTATTGCCCGAATAAAAACCCGCTAATACAATAAACTAAGCCGAACAACTCTGTTTTTCGGCTTATGCTTGCCCTAAATTTACAACGGTTAACCTGCGACTTTGCTTGTAGATTCAAACGTATACTCACGTTTGAGCTCCAGCACTTCAACACGGTATGACTGATACCATTTATTTTGTCCCATTGATTGCGCTAATGCATGAGATGGATCATTTTTCCAAGCGAGTATTGAGGCTTCATCAGGCCAGTATGAAATCGCGATTTCCTGCTCACCTTCTGTGGCGGCTACAAAATCAAGGCAAGCATATTTTTCAAACGCCAGTTCCCTCATTTTCGCAACCATCTCTGTGTACTGCTGATCTTGCTGTCCCGGCTTCGCCCTAAAAATAACTACAAACATATTCATCCTAAATTTAAAAATAGCATTGTGCTCACGCTATGAAATCTTATAATTCGCCTTAAGTATATCTTTAAGAGTGCAAAACATGAGTAATAAAGAACTATTCGGCAACAATCCGCTACAAGGTGTCAAACTAGAGCAAGTAGTCAGCGAGTTAGTCGATCAATATGGATGGGAATTACTACATGCGTATTTGCAAATAAACTGCTTTAAAAACAACCCAAGCTTAGAAGCAACGGTGAAGTTTTTACGTAAAACACAATGGGCACAAGAAAAAGTCGAAAACTTTTATTTATATCGACTTAAAAACCTGCCAAAACCTGACGATGTTCAATATCAATTGCCACCACGTGACAGAGTGATCCCTGAAGATCATCAACCGGGCACACCTTGTGAACTAAGCTTTAGTGATGCAAAACGCATCCAAGAAAAAAAGCGCAATAAAGACCTCGCCCGCGATCGTAAAAAACGCCAAAGTGACAGCAACCCTTGGGGGAATTAATCCTCTTGCCATTAAACGACCAGCGTTAATCATTTAACACTGGTCAATCTCTTCTATTATTGCGTTAACAGTAACACGCCAGAACCATTCCCTGTTTGTTTAGATAATTTGAAGCTCTCTAAAAGCGTTAAGGTACTTTGAGATTGCCCGGCTAAATTTTGACTTGCGCTGGCAATTTGCTCTACCAGTGCTGAGTTACTTTGTGTCACTTTATCGAGCTGCTCTATCGCGGTTTTTGTTTCTTTGACACGATATTGTTGATCAATCGATTCGGTCGCTATTTGGGTCGCACTGCTGGCCGCTTCTCGTATCAAACTGATAATTTGACGTAACGTGGCCCCTGATTCTTGCACTAATACTGAGCCATGCTCGACTTTACTCACCGTCTCAGCAATCAGTTGAGTAATTTTTTTCGCTGAACTTGCACTTCGCTGAGCTAAGTTTCGTACTTCTGCAGCGACAACCGCAAAACCACGGCCAGAATCCCCAGCCCGTGCCGATTCAACCGCGGCATTCAATGCAAGTAAATTAGTCTGAAAAGCAATTTCATCAATCACACTGATAATGTCTTCGATGCTTTTACTGGCTTGATTAATTTCTAACATACTGGCAATAGCACGCTCAACCACTGTGCCTCCTTCCTCAGCAGTGTCACTAGTGGTTTGCATCCGAGACTCAACTAATTTAGCTTGATCAGCATTTTGCGAAACCATATCGGTAATGTCTGACATAGTGGCGTTTATTTCTTCAAGTGACGCAGCTTGTTGCTCTGTACGTTGGCTTAGATTTGTATTTCCTTTACTTATTTCGTCTATGCCATTGAGATTTGCAAGTGAGGCTAATTTTATCTTTTCTATTACGTTGCTAAGGTGATCCAAAGATGCATTGGTATTTTGCTTTAATTCATTAAAGCTTCCTTGGTATTCGCGCTCAATCCTTGGGCTAAGATCACTGTTAGCCAAGCTAGACATCACATGTTGGCAATCTTCAATGACATCAGCGCATCGGCCAACAATTTGATTAATCCCATCACTAATTTGCATATAAAACCCTTGCTTCGCATTTAGGTCAATGCGTGTTTCTAACTGGCCGGCCTTTGCTGCATCCATGATGGTCGATAAATCTCCATTAATAAAAGCTTTGAGTTTAGCAATAGTGAAATTGGTATCGTCTTTCAGTTGGCCAAATATCCCTTCATAGCTCACCATAATAGGATCGCTAAGCTCCCCTTGTGAAAGTTGCTGAATCGCATCAGCAATATCTAAAACAGCCGATTTTGTATCAGAAATCATTTTATTAATATTTTGTTTTAGCGTGGCTAAATCACCGCCCAAGTTAGCCGTGATTTGATGGCCAAAGTCCCCTGCTGAGGCGTGTTTCATCACACTATTTATATTCGTTACTCCCACTTCTAATTGATGTGTAGAGCGATTGAGTGCTTGGCTCAATTTACCCAGTTCGCCTGGAAATTTTTCCGAAATACGAACCGATAAATGCCCCTCAGCAATATCGTTAGATGCACGAACAATTTCTTCAAACGTTTGCCTGTATTGTAAAATTGTGTGATTTAATTCTTTACCTAATAAAGCAAAATCACCTTGCAATACCTCAACATTAAGGGTTTTAAATTCACCTTCTGCTAAATACGAAAACGTCTGCTTAATGGCATTTAACGCTTGTTGATTTACTTTTACGGATTGATTTATTGAATGTTGCAATTGAGCAAATGCCCCTTGGTATTGCCCATCAACATGAGCAGAGAAATCACCTTTTTCCACAGCCTGCATCGCTTGGACGATAGCAGAAACCGAAATATTTATACTCTTGAGCGCCGAATTAATACTGATTTTCACTGCATCAAGAGTTCCACTAAGGGGTACGTTGATTTCTTGGCTAAAATCTCCCTGACTAATGCCATTAACCGATCGCTCTATTTGTATGAGCGCTTGTTCGGTTTGTGACATTGCAGTATTCACTTTATCTCGCAATTGCCCTTTAACATCATCAGGCAATCTGACATCTAACCGCCCTTCGGCTAAGCCATCAATGACCATTTCGAGTGAACTCATTGTCGACGCGACACTGTTTGCCGAGCGATTGATCCCTTTTTTCAACGAGGCTAGATCGCCGACGAACTCACCATTGATACGTTTAGAAAAATCACCTTCAGCAATCGCATCACAAACATAGACGGCTTCCCCTATCGCGCCCTCTAATTTATCTAACATACGATTAAACATTGTGGATGTGATGGCTATTTCATCTTCACCGACTATCTTAGAGCGGGTTTTAAAATCAAATCTGTTTGATACATCACTGATTGAATTATTAATAATGGCTAAATCTTTGACCATCTTATTTGCAATCGCGCGACCGATCCCAAACAAAGCAACCAATAAGACAACACCAAAAAGCACTTCTAAAATCGAGATCCACATCAAAGTGTTGGCTTTCTCATTCACATACATAGCTAATTGTGCTGACTTTTTCTTAACTAGTTCATTCAATAAATCAATTCTTCTCGTTGCAACTGAAAACCAGTCACTGGCGTTGACTGACAATAGCGGGTTATACATCTTTTCAAACTGTTGGATACCTTGAAAAACTGCGTATTTTTGTGAGTCTGAAGTAGCCTCATTAATATTTTCAAGAATACTCAGTAAATGGTTACGTTGTGTATCAGAAAATAACGCGTGTGGCTGATTGAGTTCAGTTTTAAATGCATTAAATGCCCCTTTGTTACCTGTAGATAACAGAGAGACTAAGCGATTAGTATTTTGCTTAAGTAACAGTGTTTGATTAAACACATCACGCATTGCATTGACCTGCTTGACTGCATCATCATTGAGCAACACATCAAATTGCTGATTAAACTCATCAGAACTAAAGTGAATTAACCGCTCTTGGAAATAATGTTGCTCTGAGAGATAGCTCTGTATTGCCACAGCTTTACTGATCGGAAGCTCCCCTGATGTAAATACACCATTCAACGCCCCTCGCTCTTGGCCTGCCTTTTCTTTTAACCACGTGAGGGCAAGATAAGCTCTGAACATTTGACTTGCGAGAGGATCGTTCATCTCTGTCATCACTTGCTCTAATACTGTCAACGCAGTCGCATTAATATTTGAATAATAGGTAAAAGGTGAGTGAGGAGGACTAAGCTCAAGCACCCCTTGTCGCAGTGTATCCCGTTTTAATATCTCTTTTTCCAACAGATCTAATAATCTTAGTTCATCACGATGCGCAGTCAGCTTTAGCGCAGGCAATATACCTATCAATTCATAAGCAGCATTGTCTGCATTGATGTATTGCTTTTTTAAAGCATCACTGTCGCCGCCTTTACGAGCCAAGTACCCTGCTGTTAAGCCTCGCTCTACTGCAAAATGATGGGCAACTGCCGCAAGTTTTTCAGCTTGTAATAAACGGGCCTGTACAGACTGTTGTCGTTGGGATGCGTTTATATTTTGCCAAACTAGATAACTCAGTAACAACGTGATAATCATAAATGGTAACAATACAACGGTATTGAACTTAGTTTTAATGGTACTTTTTTCTAAAAACAAAGTTAACATTACTAAACACTCCCAGCTTAACTGTTACAAGCAGCACAATGTAAAAATATCGTATTAACACTTTAGTGCACCTCAGATACATCCGCGAGCCAAGACAATGAATTACCGATATTTATTTTAAGAATAATCTATGCCGCCATAAATATTCATGACAAAGCTCAAAGTTCGAATGTAAAAAGGCAAGAGTTTTTAAAAAGGAATATCAACTTGTTGTAGTAATGTAGTTACGCACCTACTTATGTGTAAGTAATCATGCAATCGCAGCTAGAAATGGCTCGATAGCGGGTATTATCTAAAATGAACCTTGATAACATATTCTGTTTTCCCTGATATATTTAAAAACACATACACACCATTATTTGGTGTTGATAGGTTGATCTAATAACATCGCTAAAAACATATCCCGCTGTTGTTTACTCAAGTGTCGGTCGGTTTTCACTGTGACAGCTTGGCTTGGTTTGTTACTGTCGAACACTATCGACCACATCGGGGCAATGTGCTGAGGTAACATGGCATAGCGAATATCGCCAAGTGCATCGACCTGCGATGGCATCCAGATAAGATAACCATCACTAAAATCATTGAATCGACTAATATCGTTGAATAAAACACTAGTAGAAGGTAATTTTTTTGAGTCGGCTTTCAAATCAAATACCTTAGCCGCCGCACCTTCATAGACGGTGATATCACCAAACATCCCTACACGAATAGCATCAACATAATAATGATTTTCACTTTGATAAATTGAGCGCCAAAGCACTACATTACCTAATGTAGGCTTGACGATTTGACGGGAGATAGAGTGCTGCCGTGTTAGCGCAAGTGCCTCAATGTGTTGCTGGACACGAGCTTGTTGCAAGGCACCAAAACATACATAACACCCTGCAACCAACAAACCATAGCGGGCAAATGATGGGCGCACGCGTATAAAACTCATCAACAAGGCAATCATCAACACGGCAGAAAAGAGCGGATCGACAATCGCAATCACACTCCAAGCAATCTTTTGATCAACAAAAGGCCATAATAAATGAGTGCCATAGCTAGTAAGTGCGTCTAAAAAACCCGCGGTTGCATAACCAAGTAGGCTATAAACGTAGATCCGTGAAAAAGCGATTTTGTTACGAAAAAATGGCCATAACAACAACGCAGCCAACAAGGCTCCCAATGGAATGAACAACAACGAATGACTAAAATGACGATGAAACTGCAAGGTTAACAGTGAGTCTGTTGACGAGCGAATGAACACATCTGCATCAGCTAATTGCGGTGCAATAAAGCCAATCACAGTCGCCTGTTTTAGCTCTGTAGGTTTTGCCCCTGCTTGAGCCATGACCGCACCCAATAATCCTTGAGTCACACTGTCCATCTATTTTGCCCCAATTACGTTGTTTTACTCGCCTAAAACGTCACGCTTGCTAGTGGCGTTTATTTCATCTATCAAAACACACTTTCTTTTCGTAACACAAATAAAAAAGGCGACTCACTGTCGCCTTTTTAGCTAGTAATAAATCAAGAAACGTGTTCGAGCTCTTTCACCAGTTGCGCGGTTTCGTCGCCTCGGGCTCGAGTAAAACGGGCCAAACCTAGATAAATGACTGGAGTCAAATACAAAGTAAACACCACCGCAAGAGATAAACCACCAAATACCACCCAACCAATTGCATTACGCGCCTCTGCACCCGCTCCGGTTGATAAAATAAGTGGTAACGCCCCCAGTAAGGTCGATACCAAGGTCATGGTGATTGGTCGTAAACGCACTATCGCCGCTTGTTCAACCGCATCTCGCACTGATAAGCCTTTATCACGTAATTGATCAGCAAACTCTACCAATAAAATCGCATTTTTGGCGATTAAGCCAATTAACATGACCAAACCAATTTGCGAATAAATGTTCAGTGACGTATCAGTTAAATAAAGCGCCAAAATGGCCGACGTAATACCAAACGGAACCGTAATCATTACCACTACCGCACTATTAACACTTTCAAACTGCGCAGCCAGTACCAGTAATACAATCAAAAAAGCCAATACATAAGTTAGCAGCACTTCATTGGCGGTTTCTTCGAAGGTTAACGCCTCTCCCTTAAATACCATAGTGATCCCATCAGGTAATGTTTCTAAAGAGAGTTCACGAATTTTTGTCACCAATTGAGCAATGCTCATATTCGGTGGAAGCTCCATATCCAGTTCAATAGCACGACGTTGTGCATGGCGTTCGAGCTCTGCAGCGACGCCCTCTTCGCTAATCGTCGCCACACTGCTTAGCGGCACCAGTTGTCCAGTTCGGGTTTTAAGATGTAAATTTGCTAAATCGCGCGGATCGTTAATCGTCTGATTCTGAGCTTGCAGCATAATAGGCACGGATTGATCGCCAATATTTAAATCGGCAATATCATCCCCATTAATCGCCGCTCGCAGCGTCACCGCAATATCACTGAGCGAAACACCCAGCTCGTCGGCTCGGCGCCGGTCAATATTAACGCGCAATTGCGGCTGAGATGGTTGGTAAGACACCCGTACGTTACCCACACCTTCGATTGCTTGCTCTATCTGTTCAGAAAATGCCTGAGCAGCAATAAAAATCTCGCTGTAATCTTGCCCTAACAAGGCCAGTTCAATCCCGCCTCCTTGGCCCCGTAAATTCAAACTATTAGAACCCGATGGATACCCAGGCGCACCTGGGATCTGACTCAGCGGCCCGCGAATTTTATTGATGATTTCTTGTTGGCTAAAATGACGCTCGTCCCAATGTTTTAATGGTACGGTGATAAATACAATATTGGGATCCCATTGACCCACCACAGTATAAATTGATTCAATTTCACCACTTTCGACAAACGGCAATAAAATATCTTCCATTGCAATGGCTTGGCGATCCATAAAATTAAGCCCGACCCCATCTGGGCCTCGTGCAAAAATACGGATTTTACCTCTGTCTTCTTTGGGCAACAGCTCATTATCTAAAGTTAAATACAAGCCTCCAGAACCTACCGCGACCAATAAACACACACAAAGAGTGAGCCACGCATGATTGAGTACCCAAGCAATCGAAAGACGATAAAACTCAACAAGATAGCCACCGACTTTTGCAAAAGGATGCGCTTTTTTTGCTTGTTTCAGTTTTAGTTTAGAGGTCAAGGCCGGCACCAGTGACAGCGCGACAAAGCTCGAAATCACAACTGCACCCGCTAACACCCCACCAAACTCTCTAAATAATCGTCCAGCGGTAGAAGGTAAAAAAGCAATCGGCACAAACACCGCCGCGAGCACCGCAGTGGTGGCCACCACTGCAAAAAACACTTCTCGGGTACCAATGACAGCCGCTGCACGGCGCCCTAATCCTTCGGCGCGTTGGCGCTGAATGTTTTCACTGACCACAATGGCATCATCGACTATCAAACCCGTTGCCAGCACAAGCGCAAGCAAGGTTAAAATATTAATTGAAAAGCCTAACGTCCAAATTAACGCAAGCGACCCCACGAGTGCGACGGGAATTGCAAACGCAGGCACTAACGTCGCGCGCCAAGAACCAATAAACACCCAAAGAGTGATCACCACCAACAACACAGTTAAGATCAACGAATAAATCACTTCGTCCACGGAGCTGCGAATAAACTGCGCATCATCAGAAGTGAGGGTAAATTCAAGTTCAGGAAAGCGCACACGCATGTGCTCAAGCAAAGCCAGCACTTCATTTGAAATTTCAATGGTATTCGATTGCGCTTGGCGAATAACCTCCATACCAAGCACGGGTTGCCCATCTAAACGCACCATGGAACGCGGATCGGCCGGGCCAAAATAGACTGCTGCAATATCGCGAATTCGTGTGTCATCGCGGACAATTATATCTCCAACTTCTTGAGCTGTGACTGACGTTGCATCGGCGCGGACTATAACTTGTTGGTCATCGGATTTTAAACTACCTGCAGGCACATCAAATGGCGCTTGTCTGAGGACTTCTGCGACATCTGGTACGGTTAAATTAAAGCTCGCCAATTTTAGCGGATCCATTCGGACTCGCAGAACTCGGCGGCGATCGCCATTTAAGCGCACATCCGCCACGCCGGGAATGGTTAAAAATTGCGGCGCTAAGTCTATTTCGACCCGCTCCGTTAATGCCTCCAGGGGGAGTGTTGCACTTGATACAGTCAAAGACACAACTGATTCGGCATTGTTGTCGGCTTTAATAATTGAAACCCGTTCAACCTCTTTTGGCAACTCACGCTGCACCCGTGCCACTGACTCTCGCGTTTCATTGGCCGCATCTTCTAAGTTGATGCCAGGTCGAAACTCAACCACGATGCGAGCGCTGCCTTCTTCACTTTGGGCGCGAATGGATTTTACCCCACTGACACGTGCCACTGCCCCTTCGAGTTTACTGGTAACTTCTGTATCGACTGTTTCAGGCGAGCCCCCCGGAAAAGACGCGCTGACCGTCAAAAATGGGCGATCCACATCTGGCAGCTCTCGTACTTCAATGGCTGTTATCGCGGCGATGCCCGCAATGATGATCAGCAAATTGAGCACCACAATTAAAATAGGACGGCGGATCGCCATCGACGGTAAATCTTGCAGCATAGGTAATTGTTTCATCACTTAATCCTGCAAACGGGTGACAGGTTGGGTCAGGGTCAATTCTTGATCCGCTCTTAGGCGTTGCACTCCTTCCACCACAAGCATCTCACCTTGTGTTAAATCGCCTGCAACCAGTAACCGCCCCGCTAAACGCTGTTCAATTTTCACATCAACACGTCTCGCCTTGTTGTCGACACTTTTCCAGACATAAGGACCCGTTGCTCCCCATAACAAGGCGGCTTCAGGCACTGCGGCGTATTGTGCGCCATTGACTTTAATGTGCACACGAAAACTCATGCCAGGCATAAATTGTCCAGCTTCGTTGTTGATGCTGACACGGGTACGTAATGTCCGAGTTTGTGGATTGATCCGTGAATCGAGCTCGGCAATGTTAGCGTCTAGCTGCTGATCACTTTGCCAAGGACTGACAGTAATCGAAGGTGTTTGTTTGAGCATCGCTATCGTATTTTCGGGCGCATTAAAATTAATAAATAATTGCTCGATGTCATCAATAGTAGCAATCATCGTCTGCGGGGTGATCCGATCGCCCACTTCCACATCGGTTAGCCCCATCACACCTGAAAATGGCGCAAGGACATGGCGATCTTCAAGCTCTGTTTTCGCTTGCATCACCACCACTTTAGCCAGTTCATGAGCTGTCATCGCATCATCAACCTCACTTTGTGGCACAGCCCCTTTGACTTGACTCTCTTTGAGGCGAGTCAAGGTACGCTGTGCATCGGCCAAACGAATTTTAGCCTCCTGCAGTGACGCCTCTTGCCGACGAGAGTCCAATGTCAGCAATATCTGCTCCGCTTGGACATGATCCCCTGGTTTAAAAAATATCCCTGTCACTTTATCGCCCACCGCAGGATAAATTTCGACCGATTTTGCGGCTTCTGCATTGCCCACCGCTTGCACACTGTGCTCAGTGCGTTCAAGTTTGATGGGCTCAACAATGACATTTGCGGCATATGCTTGACTTGCAAGCAACAGGCATACAACCGATATGGGATACAAAAGAGTTCGCGCGTTCAAAAGACTACCTAGCTTAATTATTATTCTGATTGGATACGCAGTGTAGCAAGACTGTGATCAGATAAATTAACAAATCGATTAACACGCTATTTAATGCGTTAAACTGAATCCACTGATTATTTTAAGGCAAATGAAGGTGGAGCGGAGCAAACCAACACACAAGAACACGTATGCTGGTTTGACTCAATGACTAAGCAAACGAAGTCGGTGTATGAGGCTGATCCTTTAGCATAACGATCCCTAATACTAAAAACCACACAATCTGGCCTAAACCAAAAATAGCGGTAGTCGCTTCAAAAAATACATTCGAGGCTAAAAAAGACAGCCCAGAAAAAAGAGATAACACACCTGCGATCCCCACTAACATCCCCCAATAATGAAGTAGCGGGCTATAAACACGGCTCTTTAAAGCAACATAACTGATGACCAATACCCACACCGCGCCAACAAGTTCAATCCCCCCACCTAAGGCGTCTACAATGATAGAAATACCGCGATTTATGATTAAAGCCTCTTCTGGGTTTACCTGATGAAATTTTGCAACCACGCCCAGGCTCGTCAAAAAAATTAAACTACTGGCCAATACAATACCGACCCAAAGGTACCCCACCGCAGCTGAAAATTTCATTAGTTCAGGGGAAACCTGCTTGAAACGCTGATAAGTGGATTGCACCAACACAATCAACGCAAAGCTAAACACAATCCCAATAATTAAATAACCAACAAAAAACGTATCGCGATTTTCAATTAAAAACACCAAATAACGTTCCGGCGTGTCGTAATCTGTAGAATCTAACACTCCAAAAAATAAGACAAATCCAAAAATATACACAGCCGCCTCAATAATAGCGGCAATCCCACCCCACTTTTGTATCGACATGGTTCATCCTTTTTTATAAACAATGCTTGTTTGTTCTTCGTGTTATCACATCTGGCGAGTACTGCGCACTCCATGAAAATTGCTCAACGAGTGTTTGCTCACCCCTGTTAGTTTTCGCCTGTTGGTTCACGCCTAAAAATTGAGTATTTTTATCTATCAACACCACAAGTTAGCTTTACTAACTCACAGACAAAACAACACCTAAAAAATATCTCTTTGATTTTAAATAGTATCAATAGAAATTCAATATCGCATTTCTCAATGAATACAAAGCTGGGATAGATAAAGGTGCGAGGAGTTATGCACGGCGCACTTCACAGTTAAAACAACCTGGTTTTGCATTATGTACATGAATATATTCAACGCTTTTGTTATCAAACATTGTAATGATGTGATTTTCTAAATCACGGCCTTCAACTACTCCGGCATCAATCATCATGCCATCAGAGGTATAGCCTCGTAATGATAAGCATCGATGGCGTAACATTGTAGGCACCTCACCCGGGACACATGTCGTTTTTTTGCTTGTTTTCTGACAAAAATCGGGCCCGCGGCTTTATAAGGGGATGCGACATCATGATGCGTAAAAGAAAGAGCTAGCACCTGCTCGCCCACTTGTGCATCTTGTAATGACACCCGACATGGGTAGCCAGGGCAAGAATCAACGGTTAACCACATCGCATTATGTTGCAAAAGTTCAGAATCACTCATGTCTGTATAAGATGCAAACAACTCTTCAGACAAAGCGACAAATACAAAATTATTTTTCATTATAAAAAGCCCAATAGGTTAATCTATGAGCCGAACATTGGCTCTATTTATTGATGTTTAATTGTTAACAAACAATAGCCTAGTTCCTATTTTGACTCAATTGTTTAGTTCGTTTAAATTGATACTTTGAATTGAGGTTTTTTATAAGGTTTCAGTGGGGTGTTGCGGCATTTTTAAGGCTAATTAAGGTTAACTTTACTTAGTGCATTCTGTTCTGTAGCGTTTCAATATTATGCGAAATATACGACACCTATTTTTTCTTCGCAGTCGAAATATAAGTAATGCCTATTAACGAGAGATCGGATCATATCTGTTATGAGTATTTTGCAAAGAACTCTATACAGCTTAGCTGCTTACCATTTAAGGTTTTAGTGTTTACATTTCTACTTGTAGCTTCGAAACCAAATTTTCTTAATACATGCATTGATGCAGGATTATTTTCCAAGACCAGAGCTTTCAGCTCGGTAATATTAAATTTACTCTGAGCAATATTTATTAGCTGTGATAAACAAAAACTAGCAACCCCCTTACCGGTAAACGCTTTTGCTACACGATAACCAACAAACGCTTCATTATTGGAGATGTCTTTAATATTTGCGCGTGAAACTATTATGTTATCTTGAAGTAATACTCCACTATATCCAGTACCGTTATCCATTTGAACGTTTAATAAATCAATATGTTCGGTGACACCTTTTATTGAATAAAACGATTTAGCTCTAGGTTCAATGAGTGTCTCAAACCATTGCTTATTGTCTAATTCAAAATCTAAAAGTTGGCTAGCGTGATGTTTAGCCAGTTTTTCAAACACCATATGAACCTTAGATACGCATAACGAGCCTGTAGAACGACTCGTTTTTAATTTATTAATCAACACACGATAACTGAATGCCTATTTTGGCTCAATCATTTAGTTGATGTTGAATGGACATTTAACACAATGTTTTTTGGGATTTATTGATTATACCAACACTAATGAAAATATACTTAGCCACAACAGTTGAAAGCCATAAGAAATACGCTGATGAGTGCCTGGATTGGTTTGAGATTTTACAGCTTTAGCCATAGCAACAAGATAATAAATAGCCGCCATAACAGAAACAACTGAAAAAATACGGAAATACAGAGGAATAACTTCCGTCGTTGGACTGATAGCAACTAAGATGGGTGCTACAACTAACGAAAGCAACATAATGAAACCAGCCCAAGAATGAACCTTACAATTAAACGTTGGACTTTGAGTAAAAGGATCTGCGTCCATGGGGAAATAACCCGCAACCCACGTGCCCACACCATGGATAATAACAAGCCAACCTGTAATGTTAACCAAGATTGAAACGTCTGAGAGTTGCGCCAAATACCAACCAAAAAAGCAAAATAAAAAGCCTAGAGGGTAATTGTTGATTAAAGGAGACAGCTTTTCTGTTGGGCTACCTGTTGCACCTAATTCACTACAAAATTGTTTAGAGTGGCTATAACCATTATAAAATCGGCTCGCAATATAAACACCAATGACGATCCAAATAGTTGCTATTAACCCTGAATAAATCGCAATACTTTCAAACACCACCAAAGTCCTTTTTGTACCGAGGCCCGCATAAACTGCAGAGCAAGTTAGACACTTTTTTTTCGCCTTTTGATTTTTGCAAAAATCGCTCAGCTTGCACAGCCAAATTTAATGCACTTGTTAACCAATACATTACAGATTATTGGCTTTGTGAAAATTCCATAGTCCAATTAGTTTCCCAAGTTTCACCATTATCTTTTGAAAATGCTTGTTCCCACCTTGGCTTACTTGGATCTAACGAGATCCATTTAAATCTCACTTTTATATTAACTCCGTTGAGTACATCATCTGCACAAAATACTCCTACACCTTCAGTAAACCGACCTACCACTGGCACATCTAATACATCAGGAAAGCGCCCATCTAACCACCAGATAGACCATAAATTTAATTCTGCATTATAAGAGCGTAAGGCAACAGCTCTAAATGACGACTCAGGAAATTGAAGGTAAACATCTTCTAAATTTCCAAACCCTCCCATGGTTTTTCGTGTGGAAGATTTTCCTTCAAACTCAACCCACTCATCACAGTCATTTAATAAATTTTTCAACCTACGATGTTTTACATTCCAATCACCAATTATAAAATCAAAGTCCTTTGGTGCGGACACTTCTAAATCTTCTAGCATAAATTCCCTGCGCATTCGTCATCTAAATTATTGGGGATTATACATACCACTGTATTTATGTACAGTTTCATGTATATTTCACCGAACTATATCCGTTGGCTAACGCATTACTCTGCGGAAGTTTAAGAGCGTCAGTGAGTTCATTTACGTAGAAGCAATTTGCGTGTTTTCATACTATAAGTTATTAATTTGTTTAAAGTAACGGTTTAAAGCAATGATGAGAATAGATATCGTTGTATAACGTCGATTACAACCGATAACGCAGCGAGTCGGCTGCTTGCCCTTGATAATCATTGAACCTCTCCCTTAAGACACAGGCTTATTAGCAAAGGCCTGCCTTATAAATACTAGCCTCGTAATTGTGATGTTATTGAGTCTTGAATAGATTTTTCATATTCCTCATCGCTGACTAAATCTAGACATAGCTCCTTTGTACAATAAGAAACAGCCTTTATTGGCTTATTGTCTGAGTTTTTTGCTGTTATTTCGTAGAGAGTATAAGACTTAAACTGACTTATATTTACTACAACGTCAGTTGAATCCTTTTTAAAATCAGCCACTAAATCTATATTATTTAGTCTGAAATTATAAAAGTACATACGTTGAAAGGAGTCTGTACAGGCATATAAGATTGAAAAATCTTGGGCAACTAAATCTGCCATAGCTTTACAACTTGAATTTAAAACTAAAGAATCAGGAAGTATTTTCACAATAACTCCGCTTTCTTCTTTGGCTGATAGGTTAAAAGTTATGAACAGTAGCACTATGGTAAAAATTTTCATTGGGCTTTCCTTGTATATATAACAATTTAACTTGTCCCAAAATGGGATTTTTAAACACACCATTTTGATGGGTTTTAACATGTTCCAATAATGCCAACGAATTTTAATCGTGTAAACAGATACTGACTGAGGCTATTTTGATGATATGGGAAAAATCATAAACACTGTATTCATCAACAGTATTATTTTGCTCACCCCTCGGATCAAAAAGCGCATTGAACATCACGTTTACAACATATCCAATCGTGACATAAAGTCGTTTACACAAACAGCTTACCAATAACACCGATGCCACTCTCACCCACAGCAACATTGCAAAGTTATCAGGCTCACACACAACTTAAAGTTCATAAGCACGACTTACAAACACTGCCTTTGTGCCATTTTTAATTTGTTGATAGAGGCTATCACCTGTGACACCGTGCCGTTGTGATTAACAACGGGCTGAAAAACACTCAAATCAGTGTGTTGTTTTAATGCCTGTAGGATAGCTCGATAGCTAACTTGCCACTCTTTTATTGCAATAAAGAGTTGATGATTTTCTTCAATCATTTTTTGCCATGACAACAATTGAGCTTGTAAACCCGATAGCACAGCTCCTTGGCATTTCGCTTGATAGTCTGCCACTTGATGGTCGAACTCTCGCAATTGCAGGCTTTCTACCGGCAACACATCAACTAACTGATCCAGTGGTGCTAATTGATGATATTCATCTCGCAAATAGGCTAAATGATGTAACGTATAATAATGTGCAGGTTCAATTAGCTGACTAAAGCTGAGTAATGCATCTAAATCCTCTGATTTTATGCCGAACTCTTGCTTTAAACGCTGCATCAATTGCTGTTCGTGCAATAAGCCAACATGATCGGCAGCATAACGCGTAATTTTACCGAGCCTTTGGTACATGTCTTGCTCATCAGTTACACTAGGCGATGACCATAAACGCTCGGCAATAGCATAAAGCCTTGGCCAAATTCGGGTATCGAGATTGTCTGTGGTGACCATTTCTGACCAGATGGTTGCTTCACCGCCAAGTACTTGACCTGATTGCGACCGTTGTTGTTTAGCCCTCAATTGTGCATTGAACTCGCTAAGTGATTGGGCGGAGCGATTGACCTTAGCCGAAAACCCATAGGGCGTATTGCCAATAAATGCCTCAAACTGGCTATCTTTTTGTGTATTAAAATGAAGATCTGTTGGCCCCATCCATGTATCGAGTGTCACCCTATACTGGCCTTTGTTACTGAGCGCCTCAACCTTATCGCTAATAAACTGCCCTTTTCCGTTTATCTCTATTCGCGCACTCAAACTTTTCTGTTGATTGCGAAATACCTCAACATTTCCGGTCACCGCCGCCCCTTTTAAGCGAGTCAGAGTAAAACTGACACCACCCAGCAGTTGCGTCGCCGTCACCATTTGCTCAGTCTGAGCGATTGGGTGATTACGATAATGGTAACTTGTCCACTGTGGCTGATCGATATAAAAACCACTGGAGAGCAAACCATCAAACCCAGACTCTCGGATCGCTGCTAATGAATGATGCCCGCGCCAAGATTGCACTAAAGTTTCTGTTGGTAAACTTGAATGCAGCACCTCATCCCAGCCAATCATTTTCTTATTATATTTAGCTAAAATGACTGCAACTTGCTGATTGAAATAAGCATGCAGTGCATCGCTATCAACGAGTTTGTTTTTTGCCATATACGCTTGGATTTTCGGGTTTTGTTGCCAATCACTGTCGTCGACTTCATCCCCTCCAATGTGCAAATAGGGATCAGGAAATAAGCCTGCTAATTCAGCCACCACGTCATCAATAAATTGGTAGACTGCTGAGTTACTTGGATCCAATAGCGGTTTAAACACACCCCAATGGCGTTCCATTTTCGCTAAAGTTGTGCCACTCCCAAGAGATGGATAAGCCAATACAATCGCACTGGCGTGACCGGGCACATCAAACTCAGGCACAACACGAATACCAAGCTGCGCAGCATAGGCCACTACATCTTTAATTTGTGCTTGCGTGTAATACAAGCCATCCGATGCCGTTTGATGTAACTTGGGATAACTGTTTAATTCGATTCGCCAGCCTTGGTCGTCAGTTAAATGCCAATGAAAAACATTTAATTTTGCTGAGGCTAATCCGCGCAAAGTGCGCTTTACATCTTCAACGGGTAAAAAATGGCGTACCCCATCAAATAACAAGCCACGCCATAAGTAAGTCGGTGCATCATTTATAGTTAAATGTTGTAGTTGGCGGGGTTGTTCAGCAAAAAACAGTAATTGCGATAAAGTAGCAAGCCCGCGCAGCATGCCATATTGATTTTGGCTGCTTATAGTGATCACCTGATCATTAATATCCAAACGATAACCTTCATCCATGCCCAAATAAGGCAAAGGAGGCGCCTGTTCAGCCACGTTTATCAACAATTGTGCCTGACGCTTAGCTGTCCACTTTATGGCTTTAAAATGACTGGTCAATAATGACTGTGACAGCAAGGGTTGTAAGGTGCCTTGTTGCAAGTGTGCCACGTTGACTTGTAAAATTTCATCGAGTTGAATATGCCCAACTTGCACTTGGATCTGACTTGGCATCGGCATCAATGGTGGGGTATTTGCAGCGAAAGCTTGGGAGAAAAAACAAACAATCAAAGCGATAACAAACAGGTAATTAGACTTATTCATACATGCATCCTTCAGCAGAAATAGGTACTAATAATGAGCGAAGCAGCACACAAGTATCAACAATGGCCCCCGCTGCCAATATCACTTGGCTTGCAAGCAGGTTCACCGTGGGGAGCGCTTGTCCAATACTCGCTCCAGATAAAAACTCAGCCAAAAACCCTGCAGAAAACGCCTCCCCTGCTGCGGTCGTATCGACAACCTGTTTGGCGGGTAAAACGGGGTAACCTACTAATGCTTGTTGTTGCAACACTAACGTCTCCTCTATCCCTTGCTTGACGATTAATAACTCTGGACAATAAGCTTGATAAAACGACACCAATTGCTGCCTAGAACAATGGCCAAACACCCCAAAATTATCCTCATTGGTAACATTGCTGGGCATGCGCTTGGCTTGGTCATAAAACAGCACGATAGTTACTGTCAAAAATGAAAAATATAGGACAGCCATAAATATCTCATTGATTTTATTTGATATAAGAAAAAATACAACAAAGAATTTCTAAGGGAAATAGGATATTTGGATGCATCACGGCACGTAAAAATGATTAGACTTTGCTGATGTTGCTAACTCAAAAGGTTGATGGAGATATATCGATAAAAAATTGGTTGATAATCGCTATTTCAGCCATGACAAAGTGAGGCCGTTGCCTATTTCATTGAAATAAAAATAGCGTTGTTAAAACTTAGCCGACTCCGTGATACTAACTGTGTTGATACTAATGGGCACATTGTCTGAGCGTGCTTGGTTGGCCTGCGAAACTGCTATATTTCCGCCTGAAGTTTTATACCGCTCCAAGCAACATGGCGATTTCAATCCCTAGCTCAACTAATATCTTGGGTTGTGTTTTACTGATAGCGCCGCGCTTTTTTGGGTCAAAATGGCGGCCACTCCAGTCTGCTAGTTCTAACCTATTATTAGAAAGGAATCCAATAACTTAAAGGAAATTGGTTGGGGATGATAAAAAAACCGTCCTTGGCTCTTAGCTCCTGCATTCGTCCTAAACGGTCGCACGGCCTGTGCGTTCTTAATATGTAGTTGGCTCTAAGAGTCAATTGACGCTAAGTTCAAAAAACACAGCGTAAATAAACGTCACCTAGTCATATTAAGATCCAGTTCGCTCATCTTGAGCATGTCCTTAACATCACATCCGTTGATGGGTCCTTCATTACCAGAGCGTTAACTATCCTAGTCACACTCATTCCTTTGGCATGGTTGCAATAGGTTATCGGGGGCACTCTTGCAATAGACGAAATGTACCAAGTTGATGATTTTTATCCTATTACAGCCTATTACAACTGTGCTTGAATTTCGTTCATACGCTCAGTAGAGCGATTCAATTGTCGTTAAAAAATTAGATGTTTATTGGATATGAAGAGTCACTTGACACAGCCATTTTCTTTGACTGCTCAAAATGGTCTGATGTAAATCTGCGTAAGGTTAAATTACTAAGCCAAAGTGGCAATTTAGCATGCCATTATCATAACTTTACGTTGAAGACATGCCTAGGTAATACAGCCACAATACAGAAACCCTATTCATACTTTGTTATGGCTCTTTTACAACTTCTGTGAGGAGCCAACTTTACACTGGAAATAAACAGTGCTTTATATTCACTATTAAGGTGTGAGGCTGTTTGTAAATAGGTCTGCTTGCTTATTTTGTTATATTCTCACTGCTCTGTTTGTAAATTTATTTAACTCACTTTTAAATGCAAGTTGTCGTTTACCAGATGGCGGGTGATAGATATTACCTCCTAACTTTTTTATAACTTTTTAATAAAAACATGCTTTTAGCTTGAAACGAGAATAAGGTACAATGTTAGTGAATTCATAAAAAATAAAAAGGATAACCATGTATTTCATCAGGCTTGTTTTATTTTGTGTCATATCAATAAGCTTTAATGCATTTGGTACTAACACTCTCGAGAACTTTTTTGCAAAAGGAGGGTATGTGGATGTTAAGATCTCTCCAGGGGGAGATTATTACTCTTTAACTTATAATGAAGATACTGAAAGAAAATTAGTCATTCTCAATAAAGAATCAGGAAAGATAACAGCTGCCTTTTCATTTGGTGAATATCAAAGAATTAACTCTGTCGTTTGGCTGAATGATGAAAGACTGATGATGTCAGTCGCTAAAACAGTGGGCTATTTAGATACAAAAGGTGGAAGGCCTTATTATGTTGTAGCCAATTACGATGGTTCGAATAGACGAGAAATTCTATTTTCGACGACATCATCTTTAAGAGTAATCAGTACATTACCTTCAGATAAAAACAACATTTTAGTCACCAAAGGTCATTACAATGATGATTTTTCGGTAAAAATTCACAAGCTAAATATTTATACTGGCAAAATGGATTATATTGCTGGTCAACCAAAAGAAGATGTATTTGGCATTACCACTGATATTGAAGGCAACCCAAGAATTGCGTTCCATTATCAAGAAAACGATAAGCAAAATTTAGGTGAAGGTGATTTAAGCGTATATTTTAAACAAACAATCAACGATGATTGGAAATCTCTGAATCTAGAAAAGTTAAAATACAAAAAAGGCGATACCCTAGCATTTTTAGGGATGAACTTAGCTGGAAATAAAGCTTACATCCTCAGTGATTCTGGCAGAAAAACAACCGCAATTTATACCTTAGATTTACAATCTCAAGAATTATTACTCCTTGCAGGACATAACAGTGTCGATATTTTAAATCCTATTATTGGCCCCAAAGGTGATGTAATTGGCGCTACTTTTGACCCAGACTACCCTCAGTATCAGTATTTTGATACTTCCGGTGAAAATGCTATTTACAAAGACTTAAGCGACTCGTTCAAAAATTACAGATTAGAGTTCACTAGTCATTCTAAACGTAAAAATCTAGCTGTCTTTAGAGCAGAAGCAGATACTTCACCTGCAGCTTTTTACCTCTATGATATCAATTCAAAAAAAGCCACATTTATAGCTGCTACAACTGAAGCTGTTGATAAAAAGAGCTTATCAATGATGGAACCTTTTAGAATAAAATCCCGAGATGGAATTGACTTAAATGGTTACTTGACAATACCTAAGGGGCTTGCAGATAAAAACCTACCTGCTGTGGTGGTGGTCCATGGCGGTCCTCATGGGCCTCGTGATTATTGGGGATACAATAAAGAAGTGCAGTATATCGCGTCTCTGGGCTATGCAGTGATACAAGTCAATTTCAGAGGATCAGGTGGTTACGGTCGAGCATTTGAAAAAAGCGGCTACCAAAAATGGGGGAATGAGATGCAAAACGATGTGACAGATGCTACACATTGGGCTATCAAACAAGGAATTGTAGACCCTAATCGAATCTGTATTTATGGTGGTAGTTACGGTGGATATTCTGCCTTGATGGGCGTCATTAGAGAACCTGATCTTTACAAATGCGCGATTGGTTATGTCGGCGTCTACTCTTTACCTGAAATGAAAGAAAGTGGTGATATCCCAACGACTGAGCAAGGAAGAAAATTCCTCGACATGGTCCACGGTATTGATATGGCAGACATGCAGGCTCGCTCGCCTTCTTTCAATGTTGATAAAATAAAAGCTAAATTATTTATCGCGCACGGTGAAGATGATGTTAGGGTTCCTATGGAACAATATAATGCTCTAACAGATGCTTTAGATAAAATTGATTACGCTTATGAGTCTATGGTTAGAGACGAAGGCCATGGTTATCACAAGAAAAAGAATCAAACTGATTTTTATACTAAAATGGCTTCATTTTTTGCAGAAAATATCGGTAAATAACAAGGTTTAGTACTCAATAACGAGTAATGAGAGTGATAAAACACTCTCATTACTTCAAGATTTAAATAGTCATCAATACTTCCAACCTCACTAGTGCTGTTTATAAATATAAGAAGTAGCTAGTCTGCCAACAGCTCTTCTCGCACTAGTTTTGCTCCTGCGCTTAAAGCGTGCAGTTTTGCTTGTGCAATGTGATCCGGTAAAGGTGCCATACCGCAATTCGTACATGGGTAGAGCTTATCTGCATCTACATATTGCAGAGCTGCTCTGAGGGTCTTGGCGACTTCTTCTGGGGTTTCTATTTCATGCGTTGCCACATCAATCGCGCCCACCATCACTTTTTTGCCTCGGATCAACGCCAGTAATTCTATTGGCACATGAGAATTGTGACATTCTAGTGAGATAATATCGATCTTCGACTGCTGCAATTTAGGGAAAGCTTGTTCGTATTGACGCCATTCAGAGCCTAGGGTCTTTTTCCAGTCTGTGTTGGCTTTAATGCCATAGCCATAACAAATATGCACGGCGGTTTCGCACTTTAACCCTTCGATGGCACGCTCCAAACAAGCAATGCCCCACTCATTCACATCATCAAAAAAGACATTAAATGCCGGTTCATCAAACTGAATAATGTCCACCCCTGCCGCTTCTAATTCTTTGGCCTCTTGATTGAGAATTTTGGCAAATTCCCAAGCGAGTTTTTCACGGCTCTGATAATGCGCATCGTACAAGGTATCAATCATGGTCATGGGGCCAGGTAAAGCCCATTTTATAGGTTGCGTGGTTTGCTGGCGTAAAAATTTGGCATCATCCACAAACACTGGTTTTTGGCGACTCACCGGACCAACAACAGTGGGCACACTGGCATCATAGCGGTCTCGAATTCTCACTGTTTTACGTTGTTCAAAATCAACGCCATTGAGGTGTTCAATAAACGTGGTTACAAAGTGTTGCCGAGTTTGTTCGCCGTCACTGACGATATCAATCCCCGCTTGTTGTTGATGCTGTAACGACAAACGTAGTGCATCTTGCTTACCAGCAATCAGCTCGTCGTTATGTAATTTCCACGGTGACCACAGTGTCTCGGGCTCAGCCAACCACACGGGTTTAGGTAAGCTGCCAGCGGTTGAAGTAGGTAATAATCTTTTCATAGTGTTAACTGCCGTAATTTAGGTGAATAACTGTACAAGGTGTTACAGATAATTTTGTGACCACTGTTCAAGCACAGTTTGATAAGGCTTGATAAAGTGTTCTTCGGCAAATTTACCTTGCGCGCAAGCAAGCTGACTGCGTTCATGGCGGTCGTAGACGATTTGCGTCAATGAATGATCACTGTTTTTCAAGTTTGGCTGATAAGCTCGCCCTGCCACTGCATTGGCATTGTAAATTTCTGGGCGATAAATCTTTTGAAACGTTTCCATGGTGCTTATGGTGCTAATAAGCTCTAGGCTACTGTAATCATTGAGCAAGTCGCCAATAAAATAAAAGGCCAATGGCGCAACACTGTTAGGTGGCATAAAATAACGCACTGCTAAACCCATCTTTTTAAAATATTGCTCAGTCAATGACGAATCATTTGGCTGATACTCAATACCTAATACTGGATGCTGGTTGTCGGTACGATGATAAGTTTTATTATCTGAGACACTTAAACAAATGACCGGAGGCTTGGTGAAGTTGTCTTTATAAACGTTGGAGTTTACAAAACTCTGAAACAACTTACCGTGCAGCTCACCAAAATTATCCGGCACACTAAACGTTGGCTGATTTTTATTATGGTTTTGCAGTAAAACACTAAAGTCATAATCACGCACATACGACGAAAAGTTATTGCCAACAATCCCTTCAATACACTTATTAGTATGATGATCAACAATGTTGGTTTTTAATACCTCGATTGATGGAAACGCCTCACCACTGCCTACGACATCAATATCAACAGAGATAATTTCAAGCTCAACCGAGTAGCGATCGGCTTGCTGATTATCCCAATCGGCTAATGCATTAAAGCGGTTATTGATCATTTTCAGTGCATTACGCAAATTCTCTTGGCGGCTTGTGCCTCTGGCTAAATTTGCAAAGTTAGTCGTAATACGCGTATTGCTGGCGGGTTGGTAATGTTCATCAAGCGCTGTGCGTTTGAGTGTAAAGATAAAGTCTGTGTTCATAGTCGTCAGGTATCCAGTATGTGTATGCAATGATGCTCGTGTGAACCGATTAAATGCGTTGTGTTCTGAGCGTTATGATATTTATACGTGGATCGGTACAAATTGAAAAACGGTTTAATTTCACCTGCAACTTGAAGCTGCTTCATGCATGAGTAAAAAGGAACAAGCGCAAAAGCTGATAATGATAATTCTGTACTCTAAAAAACCGCACAACTCATTTAGATGGATGGACATCTAAAATTAAATAATGAAACGTGCGTTAATTTCATTTAAAACATGAGGAATATTCAACAGTTATCAAGGAGAAAACGATTTTAGTGGCTGTGTAAATTGCTATACTGGCCGCGAAAATTGCAGCGACGCTGTGGAACCTCCTACAGAGCTGTAGCACCTTCAAGCTCATTACAACTACCAGTGGCGATTAAGTAACACGCTGATTTTGTGATAATGAAAACGAATAAAAAGAGTGCCGATTACAAACAGATATGGGCGCTTTGTGACATTGACCCCTTCAGGTATCGCACCTTAAAAACGTTCAAGGTGTATCCACTAACTTGATAATAAAAAGAGAGCAACCGAATGAACGAAATGATGATGTTGGTTATTTATTGCGCCATATTGGGCGCGGGTGTTGGGTTTTTAGCTGGCCTGCTTGGCATTGGCGGTGGCTTAGTGATTGTGCCTATTTTAAGCAGCATCTTAGCTCATTTAGCTGATTTTCCGCCTGATCAGGTGGTGATTATCGCCGTTGCAACTTCACTCGCCTCAATTTTATTTACCTCAACGTCTTCGGCCCTCGCCCATCATAAAAATGGCAATGTGCCATGGCAACTCGCCCCTTGGATCATGACAGGTGTCGCCCTTGGTGCGCTGATCAGTGGTTTTATGGCGGCACTGTTGCCCGATAAGATCGTCCGCATCGTATTTGTGGTAAGCGTCGTGCTGATTGCTTTAAAAATGTTTTTATCCAGCAATCAGAGCGATACCACAAATCGCCCCTTGCCACACAAAGGCGTGATGACGTTGTTTACTGCCTTAACTGGCGGTATTTCGGCCATGATCGGCATTGGCGGCGGTGCATTGTTGGTACCGTTACTGACGTATTTCTCGTTAGATATGAAAAAAGCCATCGGCTGCGCCTCTGCTTGTGGCATTGTTATCGCTTTGTTTGGATCGATAGGTTATATCAGCTCTGGCAGCGCACATTTTGCCTTGACCGATGGCTTTGCGGGCTTTGTTTATTTACCTGCACTATTGGGCATTGTGTCTACGTCGTGGTTTACCGCGCCCTTAGGTGCCAAGGCTGCTCACACCTTGCCGGTACCTTTTATCAAAAAAATATTCGCTGGGTTATTGCTCGCCATGGCGATCAGTATGTTGTTTAACTAACAAGCTAAGGTTACACATCAACGGTAGTACGCTGGCATTCCACGAGCATTGCCACGACTCAAAATACTTACATATTAATCTGAACTTTGCATAATCCAGCTCTTAGCTAGAGTTCAGATTAATTATTAGCGAGCGCCTGATACTCAATAAAATTTAAACCTTCATTTTATTGTAAAGTTAGTGTCATTACTCTAACGCTACACTTTCAAGTACCTATTTAACAAACAAAGAGACAGGTACCATGAAACACTTACTTTTAACTGCAAGTTTACTGCTTTGCACCCAACAGGCACAGGCATTTAGCCAAGAAACCCATAAACGTATCGTAGAAGATGCCGTTGCTTATATGGCGCAACACCCGAGCACCACACAATACCAAAAGCTACAAGCGTGGAGCCAACAACTCGGACTCACCCCACAGCAATTAGGCGAATTTATGGGCCAAGCAGCCTATGACGTCGATGATTTTGAAGATACCTTTTTATGTGGTGCCATTACTGGTAACTGCGTACAAGCACCCATTTGGGGAGCAGCGCAAAGCATCGTTAAATATACTAGCTATTGGCATTTTCAAAATCATACTCAAGGCGCAGATCCCCATGGCAATGATTTTGGCGGCTATAACTACGATAAATTAACAGTGTGGGGAACCGTTGATACCTTAGCGGCCACGTGGCTCAAAGGCGATCATCTCGATGATGGTCAAGGAGGCCAAACCGGTTGGTTTGGAGCAGACAAAAGCCAGTACAATAGCTTTCAGATCACCGAAAAAAATTACCGAATCGAAAGCCACTCTCAGTACAGCATGTACAAAGATTTTGAAAAAATACCGTTTCAACCTATCGATAACTTAGGACAGTATTGGTATCAAAGTTACTTAACTCATAAAAACCCACAACTGCTCGGTTTTGTGTTTCATACTACCGATTTGCTGCAACCACACCATACGTGGACGACCTCAGATCTCAATCACAGTGGCTGGGAAACATGGGTGAAAGACTACTACGATCACGAATCTTTAAATGATTTCAGTTTAGTCAGCGCGGCCATGGATTCGTTCTCGCCATTGGCAAGTCAAAGCCAAGATATTCGCCCACTGCTCACCCAAGGGGGCGCATTGTCGTATGCGCAAGGTGGCATCGTGCTCAACTCTCAAGATCATTATGATCGGGTCATTACCGCCAAACAAGTGATCCCCCATGCCATTGCGATGGTCGTTCATTTACTCAATCACGCGATGGAACAACAGTAAATGCGAGTTTTAACCTTATTGGTGGGCTTAATCAGCCTGCCTATTTATGCAGTAACTGCCCACTTTAGCCAACAAGAGATCGCGTTGCTCACCCAGAGCTATCAGCAACATTCGCCGCAGATGAGCACGACAGACGTGCATAACCACTTGCTTGAGCAACAATTTTTGCTCTGGCAAGCTGAGCAGTCTCAACCCCAATTAACAACACGTTTATCTGCCGTTGGTTTTAGTACTGAGTATCATGTAAAACGCTACCTGATTGATTTAATTCAGCATAGCCAAGTGCCGCTCACCCAACCGACACTCAGCGATGAAGTGCTGGCAAAATACAACGCACCTTGGTTAATCGCACAGCTCGGGCCATACCCAGCCAATGGACAACTGAACCCCGAAACAGCCGAGACCCTGGGTAAAGTGAATATCGAACTAGGATCGCAATCGCTTAATTTTTATCACCTGTATGACAGTTTATCGATGCAAAGTCGTTTCAAACTGCATCAAGGCGATAGCAATTATTTACATGCTGAAATACACAATGAGCTGCATTATCAGCAGTTAGCAAGCCAAATAAATGCCTTAGAGCAACATGGTTTATCTTTAAGCCATTTAACTGATATCGCCACTGCGGCTATCATCAGTCCCGCGATGCGTGCCTATTTAGGCGTCGGTGAAATGATGCATAGCCACAGCCCTGTGCTTGAAGCTATCGCGAAAGAACTGACTGTGGCACAAATCAATCAGTTTTATCGCCAAAACAAAGCAGAGTTTCGTTTTCATAGTGATGTCAACGCATCTGGGGTGATGTTTGCAGATCAAGCAACAGCATTACGCTTCCACCATCAAGCAAGCGAACACGGCTTTGCCACCGCCCGTGACACATTTAAGCAGCCTGATATTTTTGCGAAATATCAAAACCACTTAACTCGCACAGACAACCGCAGCAATTGGTTAATCCAAAGTGCTTTTAACTTACCTGAGCAGTCATTATCCCCAGTGATTAGAACGCCACAAGGACAATGGCTTGTCATTCAAACATTCGATAAAACCGAAAGTTACTACCCAGCACAAAGCGAAACCGTGCGATACTTAGCAACAAAATCGCTGGCAAAACAACATGCTTTGGCCCGCTATCAACAAGCTAAAACCCAATGGCTCAAGGCACTTTAATATGAATACCAGCCCTTTTCGCCCAAAAAAAGCCCATACACTTAAGGTCTGTGTTGGGCTTATCTTCTTGTGTGTTATCAGTATTGTGATGTGGCTGAATGGGCTTCAAAGCAAAGACCCAATTGAAACAGAACAAATGACAGAGCGCAGCTCAAAAAAAGACACCTCCACCCAGCATGCACAATCCACTCAATTGGCGATGCACACCAAACCACAAGCAATTCAGCCACAATTAACACAAACCGCGCCCAAACTGCATGATCAACAGCCCTCAATTTCGAAGCCGCGGCACTTAGACTTTGCGCCCCAATATGTGCCACCGATTGCTAAACACAACCCGCCCAAAGAAAGCTATCAAGGCGACTTAAACGACTTAGCTGCCTACCAAGCGTTTGAACACAACCAGCAAACTCGCATCAAACAAGCTTATATTCGTGCCAGCAAGGCAAAAATTGATGAGTTAGCACAATGGCTTAACCGCGGCCAAGCCGCACAATTAAGCACAGAGCAACTGAACGAAGCCAAAGATAAAATTAGCGCTTTGCAAGCCCTAAGCAATAAGCTTGAACAGCAGTTGAATCAACAGCCAGTCGCTAACTAATTGCTAAAAATGATTCAAGAATATTCAAGAAGATCCAAAATGGGCGCATGACTCCTGAGGATCTTCAACAGGAACTCTTTATAATTTTATATAAATCAGTCATCTAGATGAGTAAATCTTTCAATCTAAGCGCCGCTTAAATATTTGTTCCTTATTTTCATCCTAATTCACATTGTTTGCACTTTTCATGTTTATTGTTTCTTTGGTCACTTAGATGGGGGGCAGCTCAACCACACTCCAGACAAGGGCCTGAAACCTAACTTTAAAGCAAAGGAATATTCAGATGAATTCAATTCATAGAATCGCAAAACTTACACAACTAGTTACATCAGGATTGTTGGTATTAAGCCTGTCTTGTAGTGCAGCAATAGAAATCAATGATGAAAAAGTCAAACGTCTAGATTTACAAGGACAAATTGATAACGTTGCCCCTTTTTCTAAAACTTTTTGGGCAGGCGCTCATAACGCATATGCTTCACATTCTTGGAATAAAGGTACCTATACAGACGTCAACCAATACTACTCACCTAACAGTTTATTGAAGCGGGGGATCCGTGTAGTGGAGTTTGATATTTACCCTGAGGGTACCTTCGACTCAACCCCCATGCTTTGCCATAATTCACTCGAAAAGAAAGCTTTATGTTCCAGTTTTCATGCAAAACTATCAGAAGGCCTTGATGATATAAAAGACTTTTTACAGAGTAACCCTGACGAAGTCATTCTTTTGAAAATTGAAGCTTATAAACATAATGACCACAACAATTGGCACAATAAAATAGGCGAGCGTTTACAAAATGATATCAGTGATTATCTCCTACTTCCCTCAGATTGGGGTTATAAAGATAAGAGCTGTGCATCTTTACCTGTTTCCCACTTGACAAAAAAAGACATTCTAGCAGCAGGAAAACAACTCGTTGCAGTTGTACAAACTCCGCGCGACAGCAGCGATCTGTGTAACCACCATGATGCAGGTAACTACTCTAAGTTTTGGAATACCGTTTTTATTGGCGTTGATGCTTTCGATTCAACAGGTAACTTAAAAAGCAACCAGCCATTTTGTCAAAATGGTAACGATAAATGTGTCAACAAAGACCACACAGCCCACTATCAAGCCGGCAATATGACGGTCGTCATAGATGATGCGACCCAACTCAATACCGATGGCCCCAACCCAGACAAAACAGGCGAAAATGTTATCAAAAAATGGGCCAGTAAAGGGGCACAAATATTAGAGTTGGCACTTGTTGAAACAAACAATACCAGCGCAGCAAGTGGCTATGGTGCAAACGAAGTTCAAATTGAAGATTTTATCTGGTCGTGGAAAAGCAACCGACCAAACGGTTCAGGCAACTGTGCAAGTTTAAGTTCAGATGAAAGCATCATCGATGAAGCCTGCTCCACCTATCAATATCACACATGTGTTGATGCAAATAGAAATTGGGCGCTATCTACATCGAAAGGATCGTGGCAATCAGGGTTTGAAGCCTGCCAAAACTTAAGCGGATCGTTTACGTTCGGTATGCCATTTAATGCATACGAACATGCCCAACTCTTAACGACCATCAATCTCAACAACGATGATGTGTGGGTCAACTATTACAAAGCATTTGATGACTTTTGGTATGCTAATTCAAGTAATTATATTGATTGGCAATTTGTTGAAAAAGCACAAGTAGGCTCAACCAATAAAGGAGATGCTTTTAATGATATCGGCATCTTAAAACGCAAAGCACTACAAGGTGGCGCACTCAATTTGAGCTCTGTGAAACTGCGTTCGGGCAATCGAATCAATGGGTTAAAAGCGTGTTACGAAACAAGACAAGCCATTAGTCATGCCAGCGTGGGTACTAAAGAGCATTGCGTCACATATGGAGGCAGCAGCGGTAATTGGGGAAATACATTAAGTTTTGACGCCAGTAAAGGCGAATATCTTGATGATATCACCATCTGTACAGACGATCATAAATACGGATACGACACTGTGTATTACATAAAACTAACTTCGAATGCTGGAAACAGTATTTCTGGCGGTTCACAATCTGGTAGTTGTACCACTTATTCCTCAACCACCACACAACAACTTTTTGCTTTTCATGGCCAAGAAGGTAAAGAAATTAATTCGTTAGGCGTGTACAAAATAGCTAACACACTAATTGAAGAAGGTGTTTACGCGACAGATTGGCTCAATATTGATGGCCCAAATAATGGCGATAATGAGTTATTTAACGCTCATAAAAATGCAGGAAACATATCTTCTAGCTGTGAATCAACTGATATTGCTGGCATTGTCGCACGCGTTGCAAGCAATAAACTCGACTCGTTGTTAACTGGGCAAAATTTAGTTAATGACCAAACAGGCTTTGCCTGCTGGAATTCTAGTAATGGAGGCAGTAGCAGCAACACCACTTGCGAAGACTACGAAGTCAGGTACTTCTTTAACAAAGCCAGTTGCTTGCCTTAACCGCCGGTGTAAAACGTCAGGCAGCGATAAGATCGCACTAAGAGAGCCTCTCTATGTGTTGACGATTTAACAGCTAACCGACAGATGAATTTGTTGATTGATTTGGATTTGACCGCTTGCGCGGTCAAAAAGATAAGTAATGCCTATTGACGAGAGATAGGCTCATTGTGTTAGTTGCTTTTACTTTCAACATGCTTTTTGAAGTTATTGAGAATACTTTGCCAACCTTGTTTTTGTTGCTCTGCTGAGTTTTCATCTTCAGCATCAAATGATTCTATAACCCTGACTCCCTCGGCAGTTTCCAAGAACTCCACAGTAACAACTCGTGAATCTCCAAGCTCGAAACGAATGGATTTTTGTGGATTGATCTCAGTGAAAGTACCTTCGAAATCGAAACCCATAGAACCATCTTTCGCTTCCATTCGGTAATTGAATTTCCCGCCTACTTCCAGACTTATTTCTGCCTTGGGGCAGCACCATTCGTCGATAGCAAAATTCCAACTTGTTATATCTTCGGGACTGACCCATGCATTCCAGACGGTGGCTGGCGACGCTTTCACTTCAGTTTCAATACTGATTTTCATGTTTCCTCCTTTTGTTGGATTGCTACTAACGCCCCTGTTTAATGCCTTGTTAGAGTAAAATTACTCCAAAGCCTTACGTCTCATTGTTTTAGAGAAATCATAAGTATCAGGATCCTGCGGGCTTCTATCAAGAGTAATTAACTCATACAGCCCTTCTACTTCGTAAACTTTAATACGAGTTACTTTTTGATTATTTGAAGTCAATGTAACTGTAGAATCGAGAATAGACCAGAAACCTTCCTCTTTTGAACCCCCTGAGTTTATTCGATAAGTTTTATCTGATTCAATAAATAAAACTTGTTCCATATTTGAGTATTCACCAACTAATTTATCAGCTGTTACTCTCGGATTTATATCTACGTCTTTAAAGCAGCCCGATAATAAAAAGGTAACTATATAAATAGAAAGTATTCGGGCAACTAAATGCGATTTAATTTTTAAATTCATCATTTTGATTAATGTTCCCCAAAGTGACGATTACGCATAAAATTCACTTTCACTCTAACGCCCAATTAAGGTGTGAAGCACGCAGCCACGACACTCCATTTGACCACCGTAAACACTGAACTAAAACCAAACCAAAAATGCCAAGCGTGCTGAATCACTCTTAAATTGTTTGTTAGATGCCCGACCGTTGAACCTGATTTAGTAGTGGTAGCGACATGAAATTATTGTTATTGCTTGATCATCGACTGCGTAAACAAGCCTATTAGTATCGTCAATGCGGCGAGACCAAAAACCAGATAGGTTCTCTTTTAACGGTTCAGGTTTACCAATACCCTCAAAAGGAGAACGCTTAACATCATTAATAAGTTTGTTGATACGCTTAAGTGTTTTCTTATCTTGGGTTTGCCAATACAGGTAGTCACCCCAAGCCTCATCAGTCCACGATAGTAAACGTTGACTACTACTCATCAATTAACTCTCGTGCTGTCGTTTTGCCAGCACGGTACTGTGCTATTGATCGGTTTAGGTGTTCAGCATTTTGAGGAGAGCGAAGTAAGTGCACTGTCTCCATAAGGCTGTTGTAGTAATCTAAAGACATAACCACAGCATCCTCAGAATCACGACGTGTAATGACTGTTGTATCTGCATCATTAACTACACCGTCCAAGACAGCTTTAAGACCATTTCTAGCTTCAGTAAAAGATATGATTCTCATAAGAACCTTCACATGTACATTTAATGGAACAAGTATAATCTTCTCTCACATACGTGTACAGTAAATTGAACATGCGGTATTGAAAAGGCAACTAACTTTAAGCTAACAGGCGCAAACGTAGCGGCAAAATAGCGAAGCGCCGCTGCGTTTGTGTCCCAGTGACCGAAGGGAACGAGTTAAGCGTTAAAATAATGGTTGGCTAAAATCGCGAAGCGATGGCCAACTGTTATTTTTCCGTTTAAGCAACTTGTATGGATAATAAACCCATCTAATTATTCTTTTAAACCAAGTTCGGGTAATGTGAGACCCAGGCTTTAGCTGCAACTAAAGCTCTCTTTTGTGGTAGTTCGATTAAGCGATGGATCCTCTGTTGAGAGACCGATAACAAGAATGAACGCCACAAAAGACTCCAAGCATCACACTCGAATAGTCTACTGGGTCTCGAACCCGCATTATGCAAGCAAGAGTTAGCTTATTATGAAAACAAATACTAATCAAAACATTAATGTCGGTGTCGATACCGGCAAATTTCAACTCGATATTTATATTCGCCCTCTTGATATCTATTTCACCGTTAAGAACGATGAAATAGGGATTGCAGAGGCTATTAAAAAAATCAAAATTCACTCTCCAAACCGCATCTTTGAAGCCACTGGCCGCCTTGAAATGCCCTTTATTATTGCATGTGCAAAGGCCAATTTACCCTTTGTCATTGCCAACCCAATACACATAAAACGCTTTGCTGGTGCCATTGGTCAACGCGCTAAAACCGACAAGCTAGATGCACAGTTGATTGCACATTATGGCGAAGCAATTAAACCCACACTCTCCACCCTAAAGCCTGACATCATGCAGACTATGAGTGATTTGGTTGCCAGAAGAAATCAGCTGTTAGTCATGCAAACGATGGAAAAAAACCGCCTGCAAATTTTACCAAAAGAGCTGATTTCAACCATCAAGCCTATTTTAGCGGCCTTTAAAAATCAGATTGAAAAAATTGAAAATAAAATTCTAAAACTCATTGAATCATGCCCTGAATATTCAGCCAAAAACACGATTCTGCAAAGCATGAAAGGCATTGGTAAAATTGCCGCTGCTTCCATCATCAGCAACTTACCTGAGCTTGGCTATATGTCGAATAAAGAAGCCGGTGCATTGGTTGGCGTTGCACCTATGAATCGTGAAAGTGGCCGCTATAAAGGGCTTCGGAAAATTCAAGGTGGGCGACATCAAGTGCGCACCGTTTTATACATGGCGATGATGTCAGCCATCCAATCAAACCCTGTTTTTAAATCAACTTATCAGCGATTAGTTGCTGCTGGGAAACCAAAAAAAGTAGCGCTTATTGCGTGTGTCAGGAAGATGATTGTGATCTTAAATTCGATGCTCAGAGACGGGGTGATGTGGGAAGCGCCAAAAGTTTAAAATTAGCTATTGACGCCATAGTCTCTTGTTATGTTTTAATTAACACTTGCCTGATTGCTGTAGTTTTAAAAGTACTTCATCGCCTTTGGTAATAGCAGACTCTGTTCGAACTTGTTGCATCCCATCAATATTGCCACTGTACAAGCGTAAAGCTCTTAGCGATAAATCAATTTGCACACAACTTGATTGATAAAATTCAGCTTCATCACTGTTTTCGTATGCAGCTAAAATAGCTAAGGAGTTTTCTAGGGTTAAACCATAATCCATTTGATTCATAGTGGCTCCAGAATAAAACTTGAAAGTTTCTTCTGTTACCTTTTCTGAAACAGCTATTGATGTGAATACACCAACTACTACAACAAGAACATATAATCCGATTACTTTCTTCATACTTCCCTTAAAACATAACGCCTCATTAAGAGGCAATAAAATAGTTGGTTAAAATAAGCGAGGCACGAGCAAAAACCAACTGTTTTTTGTCCTGCTTTAATGACTTGTTATGTGTCACTTAAACCTTTACTAATTGTTTTTAAATAAGTTGTTTTATATTTTTCCAATCACCATGAATGTATGTGTTATAAAACTCATAGTCATGTTCTTTGATCGATACGCCATTTAAATATTTATAAATCATATCTAAATGTTCTCGATTCCATGCCCAAAGAATCTCGCCACGGCCTTCAAACTGAAAGTAAGGTTCAGTTAGCTCTTCATAGGCTAACCTCTTTTTGCGGTACATACATGACGTGCATGTAATTGAAAATGGTGAGCCTTTAAAGCTTGGTGACATATCAGCGACAAATAAAGAGTCACCTACTTCTTCATCTTTAGCAATTGCTAAAGAACTACAATTTGGGCATTTAATATCAATTTTGATGGGCGACTTTTGTGATCATACCTCACATGAGTTAAACCACCATTCATTAAAAAAGTGCCACGATGATTCTTTTTAGTCCCTGTAGGATTTTTCAAACTACTCTCCGTGTTAGATGTGACACATAACGCTTTTGTTGTGGGGCGGTGAAACGTAGCGAGGAACGAGCGAAGTGTAACCGTCCCAGCCCCGCAGGGGCGCACACCAACTGATTGTTATATTTCTCTATACTCAGACCTAATTAACCCAAAGCACTTAAGATCATGGAATTGATTTTTCCAGTAACCGCTTTGACGCCTTAGACCTTCTTCTTTGAAGCCTATTTTTAAAAGGAGCGACTCAGAAGCAGAGTTACCCGGAACGGTATCTCCTTGAATACGATTAAGTTTACCGCAAGATAATTCACCTAAAAATGCAGTTTTAACTATTCGATGAACTGCTTCCGTGGTAAAACCGTTACTCCAATACTTGGGCAATAAGTCATAACCAATAGTGGCATTCTTCATTTTAGGGCTCCAAGAATTAAAGCCACAAGTACCTATGAATTCATTTTTTTCTTTTAAGCGAATAGCCCAACGAATACCAGAGTTTTCTTTAAATCGAGAGTTAAAGAATTCTATTAATTTACTCGCTTGTGACAGTTCAGTGAATGCTTCTAAATCATAGTATTTGACAACTGTGTTGTCCGAGAACAACTCAAACAAACTATTTGAATCATCTTCTGATAATTGATCTAACCTTAAGCGATTTGTCTCTAAAACTGGAAATGACAACCTAAATCCTCCGTGAAATGTAACGCCCTAATAATGGGCAAAAAATTGTTGGCTAAAATGTTGAGGAACGAAAACAGCCAACTGTTTTTTGTCCTTATTAATTAGCTTGTATGGATAATAAACCCATCTAATTATTCTTTTAAACCAAGTTCGGGTAATGTGAGACCCAGGCTTTAGCTGCAACTAAAGCTCTCTTTTGTGGTAGTTCGATTAAGCGATGGATCCTCTGTTGAGAGACCGATAACAAGAATGAACGCCACAAAAGACTCCAAGCATCACACTCGAATAGTCTACTGGGTCTCGAACCCGCATTATGCAAGCAAGAGTTAGCTTATTATGAAAACAAATACTAATCAAAACATTAATGTCGGTGTCGATACCGGCAAATTTCAACTCGATATTTATATTCGCCCTCTTGATATCTATTTCACCGTTAAGAACGATGAAAAAGGGATTGCTGAGGCAATTAAAAAAATCAAAATTCACTCTCCAAACCGCATCTTTATTGAAGCCACTGGCCGTCTTGAAATGCCCTTTATTATTGCATGTGCAAAGGCCAATTTACCCTTTGTCATTGCCAACCCAATACACATAAAACGCTTTGCTGGTGCCATTGGTCAACGCGCTAAAACCGACAAGCTAGATGCACAGTTGATTGCACATTATGGCGAAGCAATTAAACCCACACTCTCCACCCTAAAGCCTGACATCATGCAGATTATGAGTGATTTGGTTGCCAGAAGAAATCAGCTGTTAGTCATGCAAACGATGGAAAAAAACCGCCTGCAAATTTTACCAAAAGAGCTGATTTCAACCATCAAACCTATTTTAACAGCCTTTAAAAATCAGATTGAAAAAATTGAAAATAAAATTCTAAAACTCATTGAATCATGCCCTGAATATTCAGCCAAAAACACGATTCTGCAAAGCATGAAAGGCATTGGTAAAATTGCCGCTGCTTCCATCATCAGCAACTTACCTGAGCTTGGCTATATGTCGAATAAAGAAGCCGGTGCATTGGTTGGCGTTGCGCCTATGAATCGCGAAAGTGGCCGCTATAAAGGGCTTCGGAAAATTCAAGGTGGGCGACATCAAGTGCGCACCGTTTTATACATGGCGATGATGTCAGCCATCCAATCAAACCCTGTTTTTAAATCAACTTATCAGCGATTAGTTGCTGCTGGGAAATCAAAAAAAGTAGCGCTTATTGCGTGTGTCAGGAAGATGATTGTGATCTTAAATTCGATGCTCAGAGACGGGGTAATGTGGGAAGCGCCAAAAATTTAAAATTAGCTATTGACGCCATAGTCTCTTGTTAGGTGAATAATACACCACTACTTATCCGATAGCGTTTTGAAACTAGTTGGATACTTTGCCATATATGCAGCCTTTTCGGAAACATAAGATTCAGGATCTTTTTTATACGACTTAAGCTCATGTTTAGGTAGTTCATGAATTACATCAAAACCTACACTTGGCGCATGTACGTGCACATACAGGAGATATTCACCTTTTGAACCTGAGTACATTGTTGAATTATGTTCAGGATGATATTTAACTACTTCCATGACAGCATACTCCAGATATTCCCTATTCACCTAACGCCGCCAGCAACTGCCGGAGTGAATTGGCGGCTTTTTTGCGTCTTTTTGCAAAAAAGAAGACAGTTTACGAAGGTCAGATTGACTGGCCTTGTTAAATTTCATTTAGCACACCATCTTCATTTAATATTGGTTGTGCCCACTTGTAAAAATCCGACTTATTCTCGCCCCAGGGCCAAACACCGTCAGTTGTAGGCCAGACCATTTGAAGCATTTCAAAATCGTCTCCTTTGTGAAGCCAAAGTCCCCAACCAAAATAATCTTTGAAATATTTTTTTGAGACTTTCACGAAACACACATCGAAATCACCAAGAAAGTCTGAATAATAATTTCCTGGCTCAAATACCTCTCCATCGAGAAGACGATTTTTGTAGTTATTTGCCATTGAGTGGGCCAATTCTGACTTCAACCCTAGAATTACTACATCCGGCTTATTTTGTTTCTTGTTAATACCAATAGAATATGTAAAAGAAGGCTCATCATCACCTTCCATAACATTCATAACATTCATAACATGACATCCATATTCTTCAATATCATCTAATGCTTTCTGATCTCTTTCGTCCATCTCGATACTTCTTTTGAAATTTAACGCCTTAATAAACGGCGGAAAATAGCAGGCTAAACTAAGCGAAGAATGAGCGCAAGCC